>NZ_JAKKSJ010000071.1:0-9777 GCF_025653365.1 Shewanella sp. SW32
GAGACGTCGCGGGAATTGTTGGGATAACGCACCGATGGATCGTTTCTTTAGAAGTTTGAAATCTGAATGGATACCCGCAAGTGGTTATGGGAATTTCACAGAAGCAGATAAAGAGATCACAAATTACATCACTGGATATTACAGCGAGACTAGACCCCATCAATATAATGGTGGGTTAACGCCAAATAGGTCAGAACGTTTATATTGGAATGACTCTAAAACCGTGGCCAATTTTACTTGACCACTACAATGTCCTTATAGGCTCGACGGCGACATCCATGTCGCCAACGATCACTGGTGCCCCAATGCCAATTTTAACTACCAGTTTTGCTATATATACGTAAAAAGCTAGTAGACATAAATGGGTTAGAATTCTTGCTCTAATCTATGATTTTCGGATTAAATTTTCTATGGATTAACGCCGCGCTCTAGGACAAACCGAAGCGCAGCGTAGATTTGTCCCTAGCAGCGCCTTGTTATGCGCTTGCCGCTTCACTTAAATCAATCTCCATTGGAATCTGATATGAATTTGTGTAAAGGCTAGCTTTAAATGATGCCCTCGGCTTGATCAGGACTTTTCCATCTTTTACTGAAATTGTACCGACCAGAGGAAATATATCCGATGGCCCCTTAAGATCAACAAACCTTTTAGTGAAAGTAGCACCTGTTTTGTGGTTAATGTATTTTACAAGCCCATGAGATGCTTCGCCATTTGGGCGTAATCTATATGAAACCAGAACCGAATATAACTTAGTATGTTTTGCCTTAACTGGAAACTCGACCGCAGAACCAAATCTTTCCACCTCGTTTGAAGCAAGCTTGATTTTTTCGGTTTTTTCTATGCTCAACTTACAAAGGTGCTCAAGACACTCAAAGGTACTGCGAATTACAAATTGTTCAAGTTCGGACTCATTTAATGATTTTAATTTCTCAAAATTTACACCGCAATCTATATACCTAAGCCACTTTTCTGGTGTTCTATCAGAAAAAACCATCGTGCCTTCTGGAATAGCATTTGTGTAGTTTACATATAGGTGATCGAATTCTCCGAGGGATAATCCATTTGCACCAAGTATTGTGGCTATACGAGCACCCCAGTAATGAAGCAGCTTAGGAAATTTGAAAAAGCTAGAACAACTCGAAGGTAGACTTTTACCTTTCTCATATAGGGAGTCGCTAGCGTAATACCTAATATCTATTAATGCTTTTTCCATTTATATATCCGATCTCTCTTCACGCATAGCCACAAACAGCTGCTTTGTATTGGATTGTTTTGCGGTAGCGTAGCAAAACAAGGAACGAAAAAGCCATCAGGCTGGTTTGCATTGTTATGTGTTACTCACAGAATGGACAAAATAAGTTGTTCATGAAGTCTAGTGGATCAATGTTGCAGCTAGGTAGTAGAACCGTAACTCTACCGTGCTTTTGACATTCTATTTCTTGGAAGCCACCTTCTGCTTTTAAAGTACTTATTTCCAGATCGCTCCAGCCGCACCAAGGGCAACATTTTATCTCAGCTTCAGTGATAGCAGCTATTTCCTGCTCCCAGTTACACTCTCCGCAATGGACTTTGCGAATCGTTCTGGCTTCTGTGAGGTTTATTACTTTGGGTCTTTCGATCATTAAGATTCCCTTACACATAACGTTGGGTATAAGCGGATCCGCGTTAGCGAATAATAAATCAAGCCATCCATTTTAAACCAACAACATAATGCACTTTTGGTTTGCCTTCAACCAGCGATGACTTTGTTAAGTAACTGAAATCATTCAGCTGTGTGCTAGGCTATATGCAGGGTGATCATTGGAAGCGAGATATTCCGATAATACCTATTCTTGCTCCCAATTATCCCCTTCTCGGCGACAAACATAGTCATAGTAAAGGGTGGAACCAAAGGGCTGAAATTCCATCTCAATGCCGTTTTCGTAATACTGACCATTTTCGCAGTCCATTCTGTCATTAAGTCGTACTAAGGCATCATGAATACCACCATGTCTAGCATTAATAAGCATCTTGACGAGAATCTCTCTTTGCTGGACAGTTAGTGACGTTAAGAACTCATTTATTTCTGAATTTTCCTGCCTGTTTGGATAGCTCCCTTCTTGCAAGACCCATTTTTCAAATACTCCATCATGTAACTGAGCAAACTCGTCAACAAAGCATTTCCACAATTCAACTGAACTCATTTTTTCTCCTGAAAGCATAACGCAGTGCCCATGCGCGTAAACTTGTAAATGCCGCAGGCCTCGAATGCCTCACTCTGTTATGTGTCTGCTGCTTCATTAAACAAAATCCTGTTTGAAAACGGATCTGTTACAGTAAAGCAACGATCGCCCCAAGGCGCATCTTCAATACTAGGTTTGTTGTATTTATATGGCTTAGAAGTCACATGAGCCAACAATTGATCAAGTTCACTCACATTCACAAAAATCTTACAGCCAGGAGTACAGTCGCCTGAATGTTCACTCAAGTGCAAAACAAAATTGCCAAGTGAAACTTGTATATAAATCGGGTAGCCATCCTCAAAGCGATGTTCCCAATCTAATTCCATCCCCAGAAAGCCAAGGTAAAACTCTTTGGCTTTATCTTCATCAAAGATCCGCATAATTGGGATTGTCTGAAACTTCATGCCATCGACTCCATCACACATAAGCTTTGTCTAGTGCGCATAAGCACCCAGTTTCAAATTTTTTTTGAAACTAATACCTGCCTTGATCACATTGTTTTTTACTTAAACCTGCTTAAAATGCTGCCATTGAATTTGTATTCCTTAATGATTTGGAGCCGTTACATGAGTGATTTAAGTTTCTTCGCCAAAAAGCGCTACACCACTAAGGCCTTTGATCCAACTAAGACGATTCCTGCGGATAAAATATCAGAAATCAAAACCTTATTGCAGTACAGCCCATCATCGACTAACTCACAGCCTTGGCATTTTGTGTTAGCGAGTACGGCGGAAGGTAAAGCGTTAGTTGCCCAAGCGACCGAAAACTATGCGTTTAATACCCAAAAAATTCTCGATGCTTCCCATGTACTCGTACTCTGTGCTCGTGCTCAATTAGATGAAGCACACTTACTGCAAGTACTCGAGCAAGAAGCAAAGGATGGCCGTTTTGCTAATGAAGAAGCCAAGCAAGGCCAACATAATGGCCGCTCTTTCTTCGCGAATATGCATAAATTTGAGCTGAAAGATGCCCAGCATTGGATGGAAAAACAAGTCTACTTAGCGCTTGGCACTTTAATGCTCGGTGCAAGTGTATTAGATATTGATGCGTGTCCGATCGAAGGTTTTGATGCCACTAAAATGAATCAAGTCTTAGGCTTAAGAGAGCAAGGTCTATGTGCCTGTGTGGTTGTCGCATTAGGTTATCACTCAGAAAATGATTTCAACGCTAAATTGCCTAAGTCTCGCTTAGATCAAGAAGTGATCTTCACCGAAATCTAGTCCTTCACTCTATGTGAAAAATAAGCATGCCCTTGATTTTATGTGATATAAACAAGGGCGTCATGTCTAAAACTAGCCCACTCTTAACTACCTTCCCCTAAAACCTCACTGCTGTTAACGGCTTATTTACGCCGAGAAACCATCTAAAGTAGGAGTAAACAATCACGGTATTGCTCTAAAATTCATCTTTGCCTACACTTTGGCTCTGTGGCATAGTTTGCGGCTCAACTTAGTGAATGATCATTTATCGTCGCCTTTCGAGTCATCTTTGTTGCAGCCCAGCGGTTTTATCGGCGCATTGGTAACACTCACAATTTAGGATGGGACAGTCAGTATGTTATTTGCCAAACCCTCACTCACTGAAGAACCTCAATCGATTCGAGTTGCAAACACTAAGGGCGATAACCCACTGATTTGGCCGTTGCTTACGGTTTTACAAGCTTCAAATCAAAGTTGGAAAATCCATCACTTAGCCACTGAATTACAAACCCAAGGGCTGATCCACCAGCTTGATGAAAATCCGGGTAACGATTTATTCAAACGTAACTTCCTGCTGATGAACGCCCTGTTTGAGCTGCAGGAAATATTACTGCCCAAGCAATGGCTGCAAGTCAAAGCCATGGAAATTCAAATCTTCCGCTTAGTACCATCAAACGTTAACCTGCTGATAATGCAAGATACTTCCCTGCGTGAGTATTACCTCGATTGGAATAACTACGACACCAGCGAAAACGTAGTACGAGAATTACTTGAAGCATTCTGGAGCAATTATAAGAGCTATATAGGCTTAAATATCAATCTGATGAACAAAGGTAACGCGCTGCGAGTTTTCGAATTAGACGAGAGTGCTACCGCCCGTGATATCCGCAAGCAATGGCGTCGTTTAGCACTTAAATGGCACCCAGACAGACCCGATGGCGATGCGGCGCGTTTTCGCGAGGTGTGCGAAGCTTGGCAGTCGCTTAGGGATATTGCGTAAGAATTGAGTCAGTGATGATGCAGAACTGGGCTTTAATCAACATGCACCGACTTAGCGATGCGATCCTGCCTACAGTCCTGCCAAATCTAAGGTAAAACTTCCATTGAGATCACAGATTTAGCCTACTAGCTTTATGCCAATTCAGTCATAATTAAGCCTTTCCATTTAACCTGAACCTATGTGTCAACGCTGGCATTTGGGCTAGCTTAACTCCTAGGTTGAAGCTCACTCTATCTCTTATGTTGACCGTTGAATGTCAACGATAACAACGACTGACATTGTGAATTCAATCACACCGAATTTGAGGAAACTATGATTAAACAATTAGCCTTGGCTGTAACCTTAGCGATTGCACCATTGAGCACCTTTGCCGCCAATTTTGTTGAAGGCACACATTACACTCAAATCTCGACCAAAGCGCCTAGCAGCGAACCAAAACTCACTGAATTCTATTCATTTTATTGCCATAACTGCTTCAATATGGAAACCAACTATTTGCCTGATATCAAGGCAAACCTCAACAAACAGATAAGTTTCGACAATAAGCATGTCGACTTTATGAATAGCGACATTGGCACCGAAGTGATGCGTTCATTAGCCGTGATCCAAAGCGTTGATAACAAAGACGCCTTAACCCATGCCATGTTTACCGCAATCCAAGGCGCAGAGGGCGCAAACGGCCACGATCATAGTGCACCTGGCCATCAGCATGAGCCGCAAATTAACAGCCGTGATGACATCAAAAAAGTCTTCGCCCAATTTGGTGTCGATGCTGCTAAATACGATGAATTAGCCGATAGCAAAAGCACTAATGAAAAGCTTTCCCTGTGGCGCACCCAGCAGAATGAATTCAAAATCGACAGCGTACCCGCCTTTATCGTGAACGATAAATATGCGGTAAATTTAAACAGCATCAAAACCTTAGATGAGTTAATTGGGTTAATTAACTACCTTGCTGTTGAGAAAGATGCCGCCCCCGCTAAAACCTCATCGGGTGGCAGTCTAGGCTGGTTATTTCTAGTCTTCGCCGCCGCAATTGGTGTGACCCGTCAGCAACGTCTTAGCTAAATCCAGACACAAGCGTGAAAACAAGGAACCGTCAGCATAAAAAATGGCCTCCAAATTAGGAGGCCATTTTTATTCACATTCGAAACAAGCTTGCAACATAAGAACTTAATTCAATCGCCTATATAAATACTGTCATTTAGTGTTATTTTCCAATCTGTTATTGGCGAATGAAATCGAGAATATGACTCGCCGCCAAGATTAAATGTACGATCAAGAAACCGATAAAAGCCTGCGCAAAAATTTGGTGATAACCACGCCACGCCAGCGCCGTTGGCGTCCCTTGAACGATAAACCAAACGAGGCCCGTAACCCCTGTAGCCACCAGCAACAGCATGCCAATACCTTCTATGGCACTAAACAGCCCTTTGCCACCAGCGACGGGGAATTTGCCTTTAGCAAGTCCAACAATATCTTGCTTTAACTGTGTCCAATCGCCCGCCAACCAGCCAAAGTATTGGTGCCACTTGCCACGCAAGGTATTGCTGAGTAAAAAAAGAATCCCAAGCACAGTGCACGCTAAACCTAAATATACATGCAAATAATCCCAAAAACTGGCGTTATCGGGTATCCGTCGGCCCATAAAAATCCACGGACTGGAACACACGAGTAAGATAGTCGACACGACAATCCACACATGCAGTTGCGCCATAATGACTCGGCACAAGGAGCGAAGTTTAGTCATCATACTGATCATATTTAATGCTCCTTTGCCCTTGTGACTAAGGCATTTATACAGCTTTAAGGGCGCGAATAGAATAGGGCTAAATGAATCACCGAAATTTGATATCAAGCTTAAGCGCTGTGGATCTGCTCACCAAACTCAGTCACTTTCTGCCAATCCGTGTATTCAACATTGGTAACAGGGTCCGTAGGTCCTTTCGTTAACCACATGATGAAACGGATAATATTTCTATCTAAAGCGTTATAGCCTTGGTAATTCAAGTTACCCCCAAAAACGCGCAGCAATTGTGGCCGCCAAGTGGTTTTACTTAAAAATGCCTGCATGTAAGGATTGGTCTCTGGGGTGTTTTTCTCGGGTTTACGCGCGACTAAACTAACGGAAAAAAAACCGCTGACCTTATCCGTCAACACGGCTTGATGCTTTTCAATAAACTCGTACAAACTTGGGTTATGTTTACCATGGCGAATACTGGCGCCTATGATGATTTTGTCGAACTCAGTGAGCACTGGAGCGGCCTTGATATCGGCAGTAACCACTTCATTACCCAAAGCCATTAACTGCTGTGCGAGCTTTTTAGCAATCTTTTGGGTCTGGCCGTGAACACTAGAGTAAATGATAAGAATTCTTTTCAATTTAGCCTCGATTAATCCCAAGCAAAATAACAATAAGCGGCCTAGAAAAGACGGTGTAGGCGACTTAATTTCGACTCTCTATGCCCGTTTGGCATATCAAATGACATCACAACGCTCAGACTAAATGCGCTAAAAGTAGCAATGGACACCCAGAGTCATTGGCATTCCAGTGGAATTTAACTTGGTATGCAAAAGTAAAATGACAATTATGATATTTCATACTAGGTGATTTACCCGCCAATTTACATGAAATAGATCACGGACTTAGCGCCAAACACCCCAAGTATATGCGGTAGTTTTAACTGCCTCACAAAAATAACGCCTTAGGTATATTCTCGCTTTAGCGTCTTTGTAACCTAGAGAGTTAATTCGCCTAAACATTGTTACAAAATTGAAAGGGATAAGTCACACCTTATATAGCCAACCTAAGGAAAAAGCATTAGCATTTGAACACTTATCGCCTGAGTCCCTTATCCATGAAAGCTATTCAAGCAAAAGATCCTAAAGCACTCTTGCTGTGGATGACCTTTGTTATGTCACTCGTGTTTGCCGTTTGGCAGGCATTGCTCAACAACTTCGTGATTGAGAAAGCCCAATTCACTGGTGCTGAAATCGGCATGTTACAAAGCCTGCGCGAAATCCCCGGCTTCTTGGCTTTTACGGCGATTTTTGTGCTGCTGCTCATTCGAGAACAAGCCTTCGCCCTGCTCTCGCTCGCCATTTTATGTATCGGCGTAGCGGTAACAGGTTTCTTTCCTCAGGTCATAGGCCTATATCTTACGACTGTGTTGATGTCTGTCGGGTTTCACTATTTTGAAACCATCAACCAATCGCTAACGCTGCAATGGGTCGATAAAAAAGACGCGGCTGGATTTATGGGGAAAGCACTGGCGTGGCGTTCGGCGGCCGCTTTAGTCGGTTATGCCAGCATTTGGCTAGTAATGACTTGGTTGAAGCTAGACTACCTGCATATGTATTTGATTATAGGCGTATTAGGTCTCATCATTGTGCTAACCATAACATGGTATTACCCCAAGTTTGAGACAACGGAAATACAACACAAAAAAATCATACTGCGTAAACGCTATTGGCTCTATTACCTGCTCACCTTTTTTTCAGGTGCGAGGCGGCAAATCTTTATGGTATTTGCGGGCTTTATGATGGTTGAAAAGTTTGGTTATACCGTCAGTGAAATCACTGCGCTGTTCTTAATCAACTATGCCGTTAATCTACTGTTTGCGCCTGCTATTGGTCGTTTGATTGGACGTATTGGTGAACGTAATGCGCTTACTGTGGAATATATTGGACTCATCTTAGTCTTTATCAGCTATGCCCTAGTCGAACAAGCCCATATGGCGGCAGCACTCTACGTCATCGATCATTTACTGTTTGCGATGGCAATTGCGATGAAAACCTATTTTCAAAAAATCGCCGACAGCAAAGACATTGCCGCCACTATGTCAGTCAGTTTCACCATAAACCACATAGCCGCAGTGATTATTCCTGTGCTTTTGGGCTTATTATGGTTAACCGATCCCGCCTTTGTATTTTACATAGGGGCGGGCTTTGCCGTATGTTCGTTACTGCTAGCGCTGAATGTTCCGCGCCATCCTGAACCGGGTAATGAAACCTTATGGTCTTGGCCAACTAAAAGTGCGAAATCAATCGCTAAAGTCGTTAAATAAAACGGCATAATAACGAACCAAAGAATTGGCTTAACGAGATGCTCAAACTAAAGAGATGATCATCTAAAGTAAGCTACAACCGAATGTAAGAGTTCACTAAGCCCACACCTCAACCACAGTGCAGGCTCAAGGATTAATAACGCGATGAAGGATTCAGATATTTTACTGTTGGCAGAAGAAGGCGAGTCAGCATCCGAGGTATCCGCTCGCAAAAAAGCCCTGCTACTTGGTCGCCAATTAGGGCTCGCCAGTGAGCAAGAATATCGCCCTGCGAACGCCTCAATAGCCGAGCGAGCTCAACATAGAGCACGCAAGTTATCGAGCGAATATCAGGCCAATGTGGAAACCATTTTTGCCTTAGCCCTCAGTTATACCCACTCAGATGTCACTGGGGTCGATCTTGATCCCGATTGGAGCCATCAATTTTTCTTGATGGCGGAACAAATCCATAACCGTAAGATGCAAGATTTGTGGGCTCGGATATTGTCGAGCGAGATAGTGAATCCGGGAAACTTCAGTCTACGTACCCTAGCGCTGCTCAAGCAACTGACTCACAGGGAAGCACAAATTCTAGAAAAAGCCCTTGGCATGGCGGCTAAGGTAAATAACGAGCAGCGCCTAAAACTCATCAGTGGCTACCGCTTGTCAGGTGGGATTGGCCAGTATTTCCGTAAAACCACCTCAGTCAATTTAGGCTTATCCCAGTTTGGGCTACCCTATTCCAGTATTCTGACCTTAGTCGATGCAGGAATACTTCACAGCAGTGAGTTCGAAACCGGTTTACTCAATAACAAAACACCGATTCAATTTGCCCTGCAAGGCATACAAATGAAGCTTACGCCCAAGAGCGGTAATCTGCTTTTTAGTTATTATCGCTTAACACCGATTGGCGATGAACTCGCCCAACTAGTACAGCCTAAGCCAGATCAAGAATACTTGAAGGCTCTACAGCTCTTATTTGCTAAAGACTTTAAAATAGAATAATTATCGCACTATAAAAATAAATTATGAATCAATGGTATAAGCAGTAAAACCCAGAAGTAAAGAATCCGCCTTCTTAGAAGGCGGCTTTGACTTGCCCCTGGAAGGGGCTATTCCAAAAACTACATCATCTGCAACGACAATTGAGCCTCATGTTCCTGATCTTGTTTATCTTGATGGCGCACATATCGTCTAATGATTTCTTCATTAACACCTACTGTATCTACAAAATAACCTCTGGCCCAAAAGCTATTGCCCCATAGCTTTTTACGTACATGAGGGAATTTATTGAATAGCCTTATCGCAC
>NZ_JAKKSJ010000072.1:0-9713 GCF_025653365.1 Shewanella sp. SW32
TAGGTTCATCCAATCGCGGAAGGCCCGAAGGTCCCCTCCTTTCCCCCGTAGGGCGTATGCGGTATTAGCAGTCGTTTCCAACTGTTATCCCCCTCGACTGGGCAGATCCCTAGGCATTACTCACCCGTCCGCCGCTCGCCGCCTCAGGAGTAAACTCCCTTGCGCTGCCGCTCGACTTGCATGTGTTAGGCCTGCCGCCAGCGTTCAATCTGAGCCATGATCAAACTCTTCAATTAAAGTTTTGTTGCTKCCGTCTTGCGACTTYAGCGGCTCAATGAATTCTGATTTTTTGTTTCTAACTAAAGAAACAAACTGTACATATTGCTATGAACACTCATTGTTACATTGATTTAAATTTTTGACTGCCAACCCGAAGGYTAAGCAGTTTCGATTAACTCAACACCTGTGAGTGTCCACACAGATTTCTTGTTTTATCTTGTTAAAGAGCAACTCAACCTCATAAGATAAGGTGAGTACCACACTGAGCGCCGAACGCTTCCAGTTGGCTAGGGCTGCGTATTCTACGCATTTCCCGTTTCGCGTCAAGGAGTTTTTGCAAACTTTCTCAACACTCATCAATCACTAAACTCATCGATGAACTGTCACATCAGGCTGCTTAACGCTGTCTGCCGTGTCAGTGGATGCGCATTATAGGCAGTGAAACTTTTTATGCAAGGGCTTTTTAAATGAAAAAAGATCGCATGGCGATCTTTTAAACGATGGCGATTATTTTACATGCAAAGTGCCCATTAATTGGGCTTTTTGCTGCCTTTATCGATAAAACCTTGGATTAGCGAGACAGCTTTTACGTCATCCCAATCAACATAGGATCGAACAAAGGCAATTAATTGACCCTGTTGATCAAGAATAAAGGTCGCAGGAATCGTGTCGAGCGGAAAAACGTTCCCAAGACTTTGTGGTTGATCGTAGTAAGAGTTGAAATTCGCCATACCCAATGAACTTAAGAACGGCTGAACCTGCTGCTTACCTTCTGCATCAATAGAGATAGGCAGCACGACAAAATCTTCAGTCTTGAACTTAGTTGCTAACCTTTCGATTGCAGGCAACTCTCTGACACATGGCGGACACCAAGTCGCCCACATGTTAACCATAATGATCTTGCCTTTAAATTGGCTGAAGTCGATAGCTTTACCATCGACATCATTAAAGGCAACAGGCTCAATAGGAAAAGTCTTTGGCAGTACATTGATCAAATCAACCGTTGATTCCATCGGTTTAGCCGTTTGCTGCATACCAGGGTACGCATGCGCGACCCCAGCAACAAATACCGAAAGAATGGATGACAACATGAATGCCGTTATGACTTTATGCTTCATTTTGTATTGCGCTTTAGCAAGGCATCTAACTCGCGCTGATCTTCTGCGCTAATTTCGTTCGGCACATTACCGCCAATACGTTGCTTACGAATGAAGATGAATCCAATCACTAGACCCAGAAGTAATAAACCAATAGGACCTAACCAAAGAATGTAGGTCTTGGTTTCCATCTTAGGTTTATAGAGAACAAACTCACCGTAACGACTAGTCATAAACTCGATGATCTCATCATCCCCTTTTCCTTCGTCAACCATCTTGAATACCTCAAGACGCAGATCTCGAGCAACGGGTGAATTGGAGTCGATCAAATTTTGGTTTTGACACTGTGGACAACGTAGTTCATGGGCCAAAGACAAACCGCGCTTTTGATTTTCAGGTGACTTGAATTCGTAAGTATCAACTGGTGTTGCCATGACGGCGGTCGTCATGCTGAACATCAGCACTAGACCACCTATGATTTTTATCAGCGTTCTCATGCTGCGCCATCCTTCGCTGCTTCAGCTTGTAATTGTTGGATCATAGGGTAAAGGGTTTCACTCCATACGCGTTGGTCTATTGGACCTGCATAACGGAAACGGATAATACCGTTATGATCAACAATAAAACTCTCTGGTGCACCATAAACGCCAAGATCTAATCCTAAACGCCCATCTTTATCATAGATATTAACGTTGTAGGGATCGCCCTGACGTTTTAACTCTTCTAACGCAGGAACACGCTCATCACGATAGTTGATCCCGTAAATTGGCAGAAGATTTTTACGTTTTAGCA
The DNA here is from genome assembly GCF_025653365.1 of Shewanella sp. SW32. Lineage (NCBI taxonomy): Bacteria > Pseudomonadati > Pseudomonadota > Gammaproteobacteria > Alteromonadales > Shewanellaceae > Shewanella > Shewanella sp. SW32. The sequence goes on from NZ_JAKKSJ010000072.1 coordinate 2,109, forward strand.
TCACTAAGAAAGGATGCTCATATTTACAAGATGGACACCACGTCGCCCATACGTTAAGTAATGATACCTTACCTTTTAATTGCTCATTCGTTATGATCTCAGCTGGTGTTTCTAGGCGTTCTAGTTGGAAAGCCGGAATAGGCTTCCCTTCCAGTGCTGAATCCAATTGCTGCGGATTCAGAAATAACCCTTTATAGAGAAACACCCCCATGGCGAGAAATATGACCAATGGGATAAACAGAACCAACTTCTTCATACATTCCCCAATTATTGAGCCGTTGCCAATTTTGCCTTTTCGGCCAAAGGCGCGATGGCTGCAGTGACTTTCGCACGGTAACGTTTATCCGATGCAGCGAAGAATCCACCTATCATCATGAAAATTGCCCCAAACCATAACCAACGCACGAACGGCTTATAGTTTAAACGAACCGCAAATTCAGTGCTGGTAATAGGGTCACCCATAGTTACGTACAAGTCACGGAATAGACCCCAGTCAATACCGGCTTCTGTCATATCCATAGTTCGCACATTATATTGACGACGATCTGGTTTTAGTAATGTCAGTAGCTCATCGCCCTTGTAGATCTCTATCTGCCCCTGCTGTGCAGTGTAGTTAGGACCCACGACGTTTTTGGTCTCGAGATACTTAAAAGTATAACCGGCGAGTTCTTGGCTTACACCAGGTCCCATACGAACACTTTTCTCAATCGAGTAATTTGACACCATAGTGGCACCAATCACAGAAACGGCAATACCGAGATGCGCGAAGATCATACCAAGCTGACTACGGCCCATGCGGCTGATGCTGATATCACCTTCTTTCGACTTGACCATGTTATAGGCCGCTCTTGCGGTAGCCAGAATAATCCAAGCAGCGGCAGCAATACCAAAGGTAACCCAAATATTGAATGCACCATCGACGATAAATGGTGTCACAATACCGATAACAGCAGCAATCATTGCCGGGATCAATAGCTGACGCTTAAGCTCGCCCGCTTTCGATTTTTTCCAACGAATAATTGGACCAATACCCATAAAGCCAAATAGCACTAATACGATAGGCACGAACACCGCATTAAAGTATGGGGGTCCAACAGAGATTTTACCCATGCCAAGCGCGTCGATGAGCAATGGATATAATGTACCCAATAGTACCGTACCTGCGGCAACCGTCAGTAGCACGTTACATACTAAGAGCATTGTTTCTTTAGACTTAAGCTCGAAACGGGCAGGACTACTCATTTCACTGGCACGTAAAGCAAACAGTGTTAATGAACCGCCAACAGCTAAACCAAGTAACAACAGGATGAACATACCGCGGCTTGGATCGGCTGCGAATGAATGCACTGAGGTTAATACACCAGAGCGAACAATAAAGGTACCAAGCAAACTTAAAGAGAAAGCGAAAATAGACAGTAATACAGTCCAGTTACGGAAGGCGCCGCGTTTCTCAGTCACAATCAAAGAGTGAACAAGCGCAGTACCCACTAACCAAGGCATAAAAGAGGCGTTCTCAACAGGATCCCAGAACCACCAACCGCCCCAGCCTAATTCATAATAAGCCCACCAAGATCCTAGTGCGATACCGCCCGTAAGGAAGGTCCAAGCAGCCAATGTCCATGGACGAGTCCAACGAGCCCATGCAGAATCGAGACGGCCGCTCATCAGCGCAGCAATCGCAAATGCAAAGCTTACAGAGAAGCCCACATAACCCAAGTACAACATAGGAGGATGGAAGATTAATCCCACGTCCTGCAGCATTGGATTTAAGTCACGACCTTCGGCAGGGATCGGGAATAAACGTTCAAATGGGCTAGATGTGAGTAGCATAAACAAACTAAAGCCAATCACAATAAGAGCCAATACTGCCAGCACACGAGCAGTAAACACTTCTTCTAAACCTTTGCTAAACAAGGCAACCGCAGCCGCCCAAGTTGATAAAGCAAACACCCAAAATAACAGTGACCCTTCATGACCGCCCCATACGGCCGAGATCTTAAAGAAGATAGGTAACTGAGAATTTGAATGATGTGCCACATAGGCGACCGAGAAATCATCGACGGCAAAACTATAAGCAAGCACGACAACAGATAAGGTAATAAAAAAGAACATTCCGTACGTTAATGGCCAAGCGTACCTAACAAGGTATTGGTCTTTTCTGGCAACACCTATTAGGGGGACGCTGATTAATAAGAAGGCAAAAGCCACCCCTATTATCAACGCAAAGTGTCCAAGTTCTGGGATCATGGGTTTTCCTCAGTCTTCAATAATATGTTGATTTAGAAAGACTCTATCTCAACGCACAACATGCTATTCACGCAAATGCACGAAATTTTGCTCATTTTAGTATTTGCTATTGTTCCTGTCTGCCTCTTTCGTACAAAACTGGGTTACTTGTCTCATTCTCAATTTTAGAGGTCGATGAAAGTCACGGAAGAGGCTCAGTTCTGCATGTGACCGACAAATGACACTTAAGTTTCATACAAAATTTACAAGAAGAATCAATTTGTGAACCAGTGCCCAACTATAAGCTTTCAGCACTGGGATTACCTTATATTACTGTTCAATGAACAATCTTTACGTATAATCTTGCTTCCAAGCCTAGCGGTTACTCCGCTTTCTGCAAACTAAAGTGAATATAGAAACAATGACGACATTTTGGATTTTTATTGCGCTTGTTATGTTAGTCGGCCTGATGCTGATTTGGATCCCGCACTTCAGACAGCAAAAATTGCTGAAAACGGAAGAAGCTGGAGTTCGTAAACAAACGAACCTTGAATTGTTCAATGAGCGCTTAGGCGTTCTTGAAAAAGAATTAAGTGAAGAGCTACTCGATCAAGCCGAATTTGATGCATTGAAGAAAGAACTGGAAATCAGTCTACTCCAAGACATCAAACAAGCGAACGACGATTCACTGGTCAACCAAATAAAGCCAAAGACGATTCTGTGGCCGTCGATCATGTCAGTTTGTTTGATTGTTATCTCAGGCTATCTCTATCAACACTTAGGCGCCTTCGAGAATATTGATAGTGCTCAACAACCTGCAAATCCACATGCGGGAATGGATACGGCTCAAATCATGATGCAACGCGTGCAGATGATGGAAGCTCAAGTTAAAGCCGAGCCAGAAAACAGCCAACTGTGGTTCAGCTTAGGTCATGCTTATGTATCGGCAAACCAATACGATAAAGCGATTGCGGCTTTCGATAAAGTAATCGAATTAGTCGGAAAGCATGCAGAATTGCTCGGTCCAAAAGCAACGGCCATGTATTACAAAGCGGGTCAACAAATGACACCGCAAATCCAAGCTCTTATCGATGAGTCCTTAGCTATGGATGCCCAAGATCCTTCAACGCTACTGCTCGTGGGTATGGATGCTTTCTTTACTGCTGACTACAAGAAAGCCATCACCTCTTGGCAAACGATTTTAGATAGCGGTCGTGCCGACGTTGATCGTGCAGCTCTTATGAATGCAATCGAAACCGCCAACTTACGCATGCAGTCGGAAACCGCTGGCATTCCAAATGATGATGCACATAAGCAAGTCAAAGCGAGTGCTAAATCGGTCAATGTCACTATATCTATCTCTGCAGAACTTGCGGCTAAAGCCAGTCCAGAAGACACCATTTTCATCTTTGCCCGTGCAACTGAAGGACCTAAAGTCCCATTAGCTGCAACCAAAGTCAGTGCTAAGTCTTTCCCGATTACAGTGACATTAGATGACAGCAGCGGTATGGGTGGTGATGTGAAGTTAAGCGATGCAGCCAATGTGGAAGTGATCGCTGTGCTGTCTAAACAAGGTAATATCAAACCGCAAACGGGTGATATTCAAGGCAAGATCAGTAAAGTCGCCGTAGGCGATACAGCGAACCTAGTACTTGATACTCAAGTGCAATAAATCGCAGTTAATTGCAGATATAAAAAAACCGGCTTTCGCCGGTTTTTTTATATCTGAAGAATTACTTAGCTGTAGACATAAATTTGATAGCAGCTTTGTAATCATCATCAGTACAATCAGTACACATACCGCCTGGTGGCATAGCATTCAGACCGGTTTTCACACTCTTCACTAGAGCGTCAACACCCTTAGCTAAGCGTGGTTCCCATTCTGCAGCGTTGTGCACTTTTGGAGCACCAGCAACACCCATGCTGTGGCATACGGTACATGCCTTATTATAAATAGCCTCAGCATCTTGAGCTGAAGCGTTAACTGACATAGTCAAAGCAGCGACAGCAGTCATTGCTAACAGTTTTTTCATGTTCAATGTTCCTAATGCAAATACGTACAAAGCTCGGCGCCGCCCTTACTTAGGCAGACTCATTATAGCCGACTAAGATTACTACAAACTTCAAGAAATCTCATCTTTTTGTGATTAGAATCTCAACACAAAATGAATCAGGCGACAAGGATGACAAATTCGTTAATATATTAGCAAGTCGTAAAAAAGTTCGATAAATATTGCGGTTATTGGAACCACATCATATTGCTGACATCTAGTGCAAACCAAGAGTAAACCCCCAATAACGTTTGTGTTAGAATGACTTGTGTTTCCTTCCGGCTTGAGATAGAGGGTTCAGTGACAAATATAACTAAAGAAACCACATTAGTGTCAGCCAGCAAGCTGACCTGTATCCGCGAAGAACGCATCCTTTTTGATGAGTTAAGTTTTGATATAAATGCCGGTGACATTGTTCAGATTGAAGGCCCTAACGGCGCAGGCAAGACCAGTTTATTACGCATATTGGCGGGCCTTTCTCGCCCCTATGCCGGACAAACTTTTTACATTAATGAAGACATAAACCGTTGCCGCGATGAATACAATGAAGACCTCTTGTATTTAGGACATTTAGCTGGCGTGAAATGCGAGCTGACTGCCGAAGAAAACCTTAATTTCAATTTAAGAATCAGTGGTTATGATAACTTTGATACGTCAGAAATTTTAGCCAAAGTCAATTTAACGGGCTTTGAAGAAGCTCTCGCGGGGCATTTATCCGCAGGCCAGCATCGCAGAACAGCACTATCAAGATTGTGGCATAGCAACTGTAAAATTTGGATCCTTGACGAACCTTTTACTGCAATCGATAAAAAAGGTGTCGAAGAACTGGAGCAGTTATTTATTCAGCATGCGGATAATGGTGGCTGTGTGATCCTCACAACTCACCAAGATATGGGCATTATCACAGATGATAGGCTTCGTAAAATTCGTCTCGATTATCGCTTCATATAAGGTCAGGCTCAATGAAAAGAGGCATCAGTTTTACCCAAGCATTTTTCACCTTGCTGCAGCGAGATCTTAAAATTGCTATTCGCCACCGCGGCGACATTTTTAACCCACTGCTATTTTTTATTATGGTCGTTACTTTGTTTCCGCTGGGGATTGGACCAGAACCGCAAATGTTAGCACGTGTGGCACCAGGGATAATTTGGGTCGCCGCATTATTAGCATCAATGTTGTCACTTGAAAGGCTTTTCAAAGCCGACTTTAGTGATGGTAGCTTAGAACAAATGCTATTAAGCCCACAGCCATTAGCCATTCTCGTATTAGCTAAAGTGTTAGCCCACTGGATTTTAACTGGTGTGCCACTGATTATTATCGCACCACTGTTAGCGGTATTACTCAATCTAGACGGCAACAGCTACGGTGCGTTAATTTCGACGCTTGCGCTAGGCACGCCAGTATTGTCGCTGTTAGGTGCTATTGGTGTGGCATTAACCGTCGGTCTAAGGAAAGGCGGCGTGTTACTCAGCTTACTTATTTTGCCCCTATATATCCCAGTACTCATTTTTGCAACGAGTGCTATAGACGCGGCAGGAATGAATTTACCCTATGATGGTCAGCTCGCTATAATAGGCGCTATGCTGGTCGGATCGTTAACCTTAGCACCTTTTGCAATTGGTGCATCTCTGCGAGTGAGTACTAACTAAAATGTGGAAATGGTTACACCCTTACGCGGATCCTGAACGCGCATATAAATTATCAGGAACGTTATTTCCATGGTTTGCGATCTTAGCCGGTCTATTGATTGCTGTTGGCACTACATGGGGACTCGTCTTCGCGCCGACGGATTACCAGCAGGGTGATAGCTACCGTATTATCTTTATCCATGTTCCTGCCGCGTCTATGTCAATGGCGGCTTATATGGGTATGGCAACAGCGGCCTTTATCGGTCTAGTTTGGCAAATAAAACTTGCCGACTGGGCTGCAGCATCTATTGCTCCCATTGGTGCAGTAATCACCTTTATCGCACTCTTTACCGGAGCAGCATGGGGCAAACCTATGTGGGGTGCTTGGTGGGTATGGGATGCACGCTTAACTTCTGAGCTGGTATTACTATTCCTATATCTAGGTGTGATCTCGCTCTATGCCTCATTTGAGGATAAAGTGCTCGCAGCTCGTGCAGCAGGGATCTTAGCGATCGTCGGTGTGATCAATATTCCTATCATCAAATACTCAGTTGAATGGTGGAGCTCATTACATCAACCGTCGACAATACGCATTACCGAGAAATCGACAATGTCGACAGAAATGCTCTATCCACTGTTAATTAACATACTGGGCTTCGGTCTTATGATTGGCGCCATCACTATTGTTCGTTTTAGAGCAGAAATTTTAGCAAGAAATGGCATGCGCCCTTGGGTCCGTGAACTAGCTAAAGCGGAGGAGGTCAAATGATGCAATTCGATTCGATCAGTGATTTTTTTAATATGGGCGGCTATGCATTCTATGTATGGCTATCCTACGGAGTGACCTTCTTCTGCCTCTCTACGCTCATCATTACCAGCGCACGCCAAAAGCGTAAGGTGTTAATTGATATCGCGAAGAAGATGGATAGAGAAGAACGCCTAAAAGAAACCAGGAGTACTAAATCGTGAACCCAAGACGCAAAAAAAGACTGACATTAGCTGTAGCATTAATCGGTGGCGTTGCTGCGATTACTTCGCTTTTGCTCTATGCGCTGAACTCCAACTTGAACTTATTCTATACTCCGTCTGAAATTGTCCACGGCAAGACAGACACTGGCGTAAAACCTGAAATTGGCCAACGTATTCGTGTCGGCGGAATGGTGACGGTAGGTTCTATGGTGCGAGATCCCAAAAGCTTACATGTCGAATTTGCAGTGCATGACTCCCTCGGTGGCGAAGTACTGGTCACTTATGACGACCTATTGCCCGATCTTTTCCGTGAAGGACAAGGCATTGTTGCTCAGGGTGTACTGGGTGCTGATGGCAAACTAGAAGCAACTGAAGTACTGGCCAAGCATGATGAAAACTACATGCCACCAGAAGTCGCTGAAGCCATGGGCCAAAAGCACGAAAAGTTAGATTATAGCCAGCAAAAGGCACCAGATACTAAGTAACCTGAACTCGGGATAAGAAATGTTGAACTAATAGCCCTCCAAGTGATCGGATCTTTCGACCAAGAGAAACCCCATCACACCGGAGGGCCTATGCATAAATTAGTGGAAGTGTTTTGCGATGTCGATGATTTTTGCGCTGTTTTCATTCCAGAATGGGAAAAAACGCTGTTAACCGATGGTACACGCAAGCGTCAACGCCCTGGCCGTATGACGATGAGCGAAGTGATGACCATCATCATACTTTTT
>NZ_JAKKSJ010000073.1:0-7653 GCF_025653365.1 Shewanella sp. SW32
TGCGATAAGGCTATTCAATAAATTCCCTCATGTACGTAAAAAGCTATGGGGCAATAGCTTTTGGGCCAGAGGTTATTTTGTAGATACAGTAGGTGTTAATGAAGAAATCATTAGACGATATGTGCGCCATCAAGATAAACAAGATCAGGAACATGAGGCTCAATTGTCGTTGCAGATGATGTAGTTTTTGGAATAGCCCCTTCCAGGGGCAAGTCAAAGCCGCCTTCTAAGAAGGCGGATTCTTTACTAACGATTTTGCAGTCGGTTGTAATCCAGCCACCCACTTTCTATCGGGTGATTGTCGAAAAAGATCTGATTGAGTTCGTCACTAAAGGCCCAAAACTTCGGATCAGTACGGCGTACACCCACCATATCTAACAGTGCCTCATAGTCTTTTTCAGTTTGCATTTTCTCTACTATCGCCAAGACGTTAGGCAAGTCCTGTTCTTTCACTCGCCAAAATGCCTCAGGATAACTGCCCAATAAGCCATGCACTAAAGTGACATCATCTTTAGCGGGTTCGCGGTTACTCGCCTCATTAAATAGGCTCGAAATATTCTGATGGGCGCTATTGCGAACTAAGGTAAATATCTCAGCTTTACCCGCTTTTTCAGGTTCCACCATGATCATAGTTAGTTCAGGTAATAGGGTCGCTTGTGTGCCTTTTAATCGATCTAATGTGTGTAAAAGTGCTTTGCTATGTGCTTGCAAGCTGCTGTTTTCTATGTGATATCGATTGGGTTGAACCTTAGCAACCTTCTGCCCGAGTTTTTGATACAGCTCGCCCTTTAGATCGTCGCTAAAGTAGAGTACGCCCGTGGGCTGATGAAAGGTGTTGATATCCCCTGCGATAAAGGCCGTGAGTTGAGTTCCAGCCCCTTGATACCAATCACTCAACTGCTTGCGCCTTTCCTCCTGCGGTAACAGGGTCAGGAAATTCGATTCCCCCTCCATACGTAAAAAATCCATGTATAAGCGAGTTAATAGCTGGTGGCCGTAGTTACCATAAACATCGAAACCCGCGACCAATAAATAGTGGATACGCTCCAGCAAGGCATAATCGATAATCCAAGCCGTTTTGGGGGGCTCGCCGACTAAGCCTTTGACCACTGTGGCATTGTCGAAGTGGCGCAGCACTGTCAGGCTGGCATTATCATTGGTGTCGTCGCCATCCCAGAGTCCGTCTATGGTAAGGTGCTGGCCGTTTTTGAATTTCTCGTTCAAGAACTGATTACGCGCCCGCATATATTTGCCTTGCTTGGCGGCATATTTTACCCAAGTTACTGCTAATGCAGTGCTTTCTTCCTCTGCAGGCATACGTAGGTTTTCAAGTTGGGAATGGTAAAAAGCGCTAAAGTCAGTGTCGTCCATATAATCAGGAGTCACAAAGTACACCCAGAATCTATCGTTAATGACATTGAGCGCCACCTGACCACGGCACACTGGACCTTTGATAAAGCCCATAATGGTATCTTGGGCGCGGGTCAGCATAAATCGATAGCGCGCACTGGCAGGAATTTGAATAAAGGCTTCAAAGGGATTGGCCGCAACGCTCGGCTTGTAGCTCGGCAGTTGAGTGACTGAGTAATCCGCATCGATAAACCATTGTTGCCAGTTATCCAGCAAGCCGGTATTCAAAGCGTAGGGGATATGGGTTTTATCGACTATGGTTGCCCGATAAGGCCGAAAGCGGTAATAGACTCGCTCCACCTTAGGATCATCGAAGGGACGACGGGAGGCGATAATATCCAGCGCTTGCCCCGGCGGCGTCCGAGAACGCACTAACTCGAAGAATAAAGGCTGGGTGTTCGGCTGATTCAAAGACTCAAAATATAAATGGAAGGCAAACAAATGCTCGTAGATGTAGCGTGCACTTAATTGGCTTTTTAAACTGTCGCCGTTTAAAAACACCTCCCAGAGGTTTATTTCTGCAATAAATTCAGGTGTAAGCGCCTGTGCAAACGGCAGTGGCGCACCTTGCTCGAACCAGTGCATCAACACTTGATGCTCATTAGCATTCAGTGCTGGCAAGCCATAAGGCATACCTGCAAGGGGCTGGCTTTGCTCGTATTTGTCCATTTCCTCTAGGCTAGCGCATTGCTGAACTCTGTCTAGGCTGAAATCAAAACGCTTATCTAAAATCTTGTCTTCGGGCAGAGGATGCATTTGCTTAAGCGTGAGCATTCTGGCTAATACTGAGGCTTGGGTATTAGCTTCTGGGGTTTGATCGCGCTCGTTTAGCATGGGGTAAAACCCGCGTTGACGCCAAGCTTCAGGGGTAAAGGCATCGACAAGTAAGCGATTAGGTGTGGCAGCGACTAAGCGTGTGCCTTGGTAAACCTTTTCCTTACTCGCCCCACGCTCTATACCTTCGCTCGAGGTCATTTTTAACTGGCAGGGGGCATCGTAACAGGCATGACATACCACGCAGCGGCTATTGAGAATAGGCTCAACTTGTGTGTGCACAAACTCGGCCTGTTGAATAAATTGGTCGTTCAGCTGTGCATTTTCGACGCGTTTTTGTGGTGAGCTAGTGCCAAACAGGCTATTGAAATCGATTTGCGCTACGCTGGCACAACCTGTCGCTAACAGCACTGCGACCAACAACAACCTCTTCCATCCCCCTTTTATCGCGTCCATTCACCGCTCCTTCATTTGTCACATGCTATTTAGCAGAGTTAGGCTTTTTAGCCCACTGATAAGTATCACTTTAGCAGAAGAGTGTGTTGGATTTGAAATTTGCAGCCAGATGTTGTTCAAGGAGTTTACTTAAGTTGCCCTACAGACTTTTGGTCGCTGCTCGAAACTTGGGTAAGATAGCGGCTATGAAAGCGTACCTGTGATGGCTGTATTAATTGCTCCAGTATTGTTGTGGCAATAACAAAAGGATGAAGTATGACTGCTGATAACCGCTATTTTTACGAACCGAGCAAAGGCCATGGCCTTGCACACGATCCTTTAAATGCGATTGTGGGGCCTCGACCAATCGGCTGGATTTCATCGCGGAATACTCAGGGGCAACGCAATCTTGCACCTTACAGCTTTTTTAATTGTTTCAACTACAAACCGCCCATCATCGGCTTTGCCAGCACAGGCTGGAAAGACAGTGTTGCTAATATCTTCGAGACAGGGGAGTTTGTGTGGAACCTCACCACCCGCGGCTTAGCCGAGCAGATGAATCAAACCTCCGCCATGCTGCCACGCGGTCAAGATGAGTTTAGCTTTGCCGGACTCACGGCTAAAGCTGGCACCATTGTTAAGGCCGATTTAGTGGCTGAAAGCCCAGTAAACTTCGAATGCAAATTGTCCCAATGTATCCAGTTAACCGCCGCCAATGGCGACAAGATCGATACTTGGTTAGTGTTAGGTGAAGTGGTGGCCGTGCATATTGCTAAGCATTTACTCAATGCCGAGGGGATCTATCAAACTGCCCTCGCCGAACCCGTATTACGTGCCGGCGGCCCATCGGCTTATTATGGGATCTCTGAAGATCTGCGTTTTGATCTACATAGACCACAAGTGTAGGGGGTTGCTCAGGTGCCGCAGGGCTTTGGGTGTTCAAACTTCGTTTGAGTTTGACTCATGAGTTTTGGTATCTCATGGCAGAGCAATCCATGACTTAAGCATTTTTTAAAGAAAAATCAACGTCGTGGGGCTTCACCCCACACCCGACCAAGGAGGACTGCTCGTCCTATCCTCCTTGGATTCTCCAAGACGCCCCTAGCGAAGTTACATGCATTAGTTACCTGTCTCATACTCCAATAAAAATCGCCTAACGGCTCAGATGGCACATCCATGTGCCCCCGAGCCTGCGCCATCATCCATGATGTCGCCACGGCCCCACTCAAACAACTAAGAGCTATCTGCGTATTTCGACAACTTCGCAGGGGACGGTGAACTCCTGCTATTTCGGAGTAAGCTGCTTATCTCAAAAGAATTCTGCCTGTCCTATCTTTTATTTAAATCCAAATCCAAATCTAAATCTAAGTCGTGGGGCTTCACATCTGATTTTTAACAAAGTGTCTTGCATAGGTAAGTTAATATTGTGATTCCGTCTGACGGGTATTAAAGTCAAGCGCACAACGCGCTTAAAAAATAGTAGAGCACATTTGAATATTCAACGAGTTAAAGCATTTGTATTGACGACTCAACTAGGCTCTGTCTCAGCCGCCGCTCGCGCACTGGGCAAACGTCAGCCGCAAGTGAGTCAGTGGATTGCCGAGCTAGAAGTCGACATAGGTGTGGATTTATTTGAGCGTAGTGCAAATCAAGTGGCACTCACTGCGGGAGGCGAGCATTTACTACCTAAGGCTATTTTAGCCTTGGCCCAATGGGAACAATTTACTCAATCGGCGACCCATTATGCCGAGCTTGGTAAAGGTCGGTTAGTGTTGGGGGTTGAAAATTACATTCCTTTAGAAGTCTTACGTTCGACAATTCAGCGCTATTTAATGCAGTTTCCAACGCTGGATTTTGTCTTAAAAGTGGATACTTTCGATGCATTACACAGTGCATTTCTATCCGATAATATCGACCTTTTACTGTTACATGAAACGGTTGAATTACATCAATCTCAATCGGGTTACTGCCGCCTTGGCGAATATCAAGAGGTAATGTTGATATCTGGACAGCATACATTAGCTTCACAGCAGGTAATCGACCCCGCACAATTAGCGCTCTATCGTGAATATATTTGGGCAGGAGGGCAGACTGAAAGTGATGATCTCGAAGTCGGATTTAGTGGCCATTATTGCCAAATCCCCGATCTTGCTTTGTTAAAGTCCTTACTTGCCGAAGGGGATGGATATAGTTTTTTGCCGTTATCTTTAGCGCAGACAGAAATTGACAGTGGAAGATTAAAAGTTGTCCAATTGAGTAGTGAATTTGCGCCTATGAAGCGGCGGCTCGAAATGCGCTGGCATCATGGGTTTGAGGCCAGCACCTTGGGGTCTTCTTTGCTGACGTTAATAAAAGAGCAACTCAGCAAATAATTAGATTGATACGGGATTGCTATTGATCATTGAGATCGAACACTAGCTCCCCCTCTAACCACGTCATTAAAATTTGAGTGTCAGCAATTTGTTTTGCTGTGGCTTGGGTAATGTCTCGCTCTAATACAACAAAATCGGCAGATTTCCCTAGCGCGATAGAACCAGTAATGTCACTTATGCCCAAGGCGTTAGCGGGATTTATTGTATAGGCTGCAATAGCACTGTGAATATCAGCGATGCCTGCATTTTGCAGATAGACTGCGTTAGCAATACCAACGAGTGGATTGATATCATTCACATTCCAGTCACTACTTAAAGTTACATTCGCGCCAGTCTTGAAAATAGGGTTAATAGGTAATAAAGCATGAGCTCGTTGCTTACCGATAAAAGGGATCGCCCACTCATGATCCTGCGCGGCAATGTAATCGCTACCCAATTGGAAATCGGCATCGACTTTGAGTGAGGCAAAGCGCTTGATATCTTGGGGAGATACCATTTCTAAATGCGTCATGGCATAAGGGCGAGTAGCTCCCTGAGATCGTAAAGTTTCAATGGCATCTAAGGTGTTGCGTACCCCTGCATCACCTATTGCATGAATATGTGCCCCGTATCCAATTTTGTTGAGTTCAGTAAGCCACCACGCCATTTTACTGGCAGGAACATACTCGAGTCCCCTAGGAAGTTCGGGGGTGTAGCTCCAATCATAGGGGGCTAATGTACTGGCAGTACCGTTTATGATGATGCCATCACTGTAGATTTTGACCTGATTGATGAGCAGCAGACGTTGTTTATCATCAGAATGAATTTTTTTAAAGAAATCAAGCTGTGCTTGGGGTTCATCGGCAGGATAAATCCAAGGGCGTAGACTGACTCTGGCGGTTAATTCATCATGACTTTCGACGGCTAGCCATGTTTCTAACCAGTCACGTTTCCAATAGAGTCGTCCATCACCGATAGTCGTTATCCCGTGCTCGGCAGCAGCTGCCAGACCATTTAATAAACCTTGATAATTGGCTTGTTGTAGATTGGGTTGTGATTTCCATGCTTGTTCCATCACAAGATCGCCAGCATTATCGAATAAAATACCGAGAAGTTTACCGCTCTCTTCATCTTTGAGGATCTTGCCGCCTTGCGGATCGGCTGTATGAGCGCTTATCTTAGCTTTGGCTAATGCGAGGGAGTTGACCCACATAGAATGGGATGTTTGCTCCATAATAACGACAGGATTATCGGGGAAGATTTTGTCTAATATTGCCAAAGGAGTGGGGCCATTCTCTTGCATTACTACACTGAGTTGATGGCCATAGCCGAGTAACCACTCTCCCGTTTCCAACTGATTTTTACAGGCGGTTAATGTGCGGATATAGCCGTTGAGATTAGTGTCATCATCCAGTAAACAGTCGCTACCTATTTCACTCGCGGCTTCAAACACATGATTATGGTTATCAATAAAACCAGGTAATAAGTAATGACCTTTTAAATCGATGACTTTGGTTTGATTGCTCACGTGATCCATGGCGTTAATGCTATTCCCAATGTAGACAATTTTGCCATCCTTAATGGCTAAACTAGTCGCTTGATCATGGCCATAGACGTGGGTATTGGTGAGTAAAGTATCTGCAAGTTCGTCGTTTGCACAGGCAGATAGGGTGAATAATCCCGTTAAGGCTAAGCATTTAACGAGTTTGTGTGGCGTCTTAGTCTGTTTCATTTGTACTTGAATCCCATATTGCGTCAGCTATTGACTCATTATGGGATAATTTCTCAATAGTGAAAGTTAGTGACTATCAAGAAAACGAGATACCCATGGGAAAGACTGATAAGCCATATTTTTGTTGGTACATTGTGACTGGTTACTATGGTTTTTTGCGAAAAAGAAAGAGCGGACAGGCATACATTTTATGCTAAAGGTTACGCCAATTTCCCTGCGAAAGTAAAAAGATAGGACAGGCAAAACTCTTTTTGGATAAACAGCCGACACCGAGATTACAGTAGTTCACCTCCCACTGCGAAGTTGCTGAAGGGCGTTGAAGAAAATAGCGTGACGCAGACAGGACGTCTGCGTAGCTTTCGGGGTGAAGGGACGCCCCATCGGAAGCGTTAGCTATTTTCGAATAAGCATGAAGCCAGTCACTAATGCATGTAACTTCGCTAGGGGCGTCTTGGAGAATCCAAGGGCGAAGGCCTACGGCCGCTTTGAGCGCGAGATAGGGATATCGAGCTGGCTATTTTTAACATGGACGTTTTTGATAGGACGAGCAGTCCTCCTTGGTCGGGTGTGGGTTGAAGACCCACGACTTTAATCTTTTGCTTAAGCAGCAAATAATCTTTGGATAAGCAGGTTTACTAAGTGGATGTATCCACAAAAAGTGAAATACGGCGTGACGTATAAAACAAAACCCCAGTAAAAACTCTGTCTCTTCTACACAAATCCCTCGGTTTGCCCCGAGGGATTTTTTTGAACCATTTTTAATTAACCTGATCTGATCCTGACCTTTTGTTTCAGATACCACATGCCATGTTTTTAAGTGAACCATCACTCTGGGCACAGAGCATTTTTCAGCGCGCAAAATTAGGGGATGTACGAAGGACCAAACGGCTTGTACAGTTGGCGGCTCAACTTGCAGCTCATACAGGACAATCTATCGTGCAATCTCTTTCA
>NZ_JAKKSJ010000074.1:0-6601 GCF_025653365.1 Shewanella sp. SW32
GAAGTAACCGTTGCCGGAGGGAAAACAATCCCCCCACAAAATCACCATCAGCACACGTCGGCGCAGGGTGATATTCGTTGGAAGCTTTTTGTTTTCGCACAGTAATGATAGAAATCGTCCCCCCTGTGTTCTCTTGACACTCGCGGACAAGACAGAATATCCATACTAATAGCGCGAAAATATGATTATTCAGATAAATAACGCACAAGCGGAACCTTTGGCTCCGCTTTTTTGTACTTTAAATTCATCGTTTCCGAGTTCGGCCTGCCTGTGTCCACGCGGTACGAAAAACAATATTCCCTCATTATGTGGACGCTTTAGGGATTCAACAGTTTCAGTTCACTAAAGCCGACCGTTGGATCACAGAGCGTTAGCAAGTTGGATAAGATTATCATTATCGATGTTCATCGCTAAGGAAGTGATAGCTTCCCTACCCTGTTCGGTGTCTCCCAGCTTGATTAGCAGCGTTCGGACTATGCCAGCACGAGCGGTTAATTGATCGACTGTCAGATTTTGGTAGGTACTATTCGCGATCGATAGAGCATGGATCGATAATGTCTGGAACTCTTGCTTGTCAGCCTCCCGGGTAGTTTGTCTCCCTTTGGTATATTCGTTATAGGTATCGGTTGCTTCATACAAGGCTGCGGTCACTTGTTCTGAACCTGTGCGCACGGTGCCGTAGACAACGTCAGTCAGCCCGCCTGAACTGTCAAAATTGGCGGTAAAAGAGTTGCTTTCCCCAAGATGATTCTTGAATGGCAGTATGGCCACATAGCCAAACTCTGGCGCGGTAATAAACCCACTGAACAGCAAGGACCCTGCGGATGCATTACCTTTTTCCGTACGATTTAGTTTAAGCTGGCGCGTGCCAAAAGTTGAATAATACAACCCAAAATAATCATTTTTCGGCTGGACCGTTGTTTCTTTCTTCTGATAATTTGAAGCCGTATTCTCAATGCTTAACTTGAAACTGTATTTGACGGCCATATTCTCAGCGAGGTAATTCCTGCGGCTGGAATCATTAGAGTAAACCCATGGAAGGAAGTCTTCCAGTCTGTTAGTGATCTCAATGCTGGCATCTGCAATTTTCGCCGTATCGTAGGTGTATTCGCGCTGCAGAGTGATCTTCTTCTGGAACTTCTCGAGGGCTAAAGAGGCCTGCGAAACCGCTTTTTGTGCGGCAAGTACCGCTTGCTCTTGTACAGTGGTATCCCCCTTGGCTGCAGCTAACTTCTTCTGCTGTTTATTTAGCTCTGTAGTTTTACTTAGCACCGTGGCCGTGAGTGAATCCATCACTACCGACACAATAGGTTCTTGGCTGAGTTCGGGAATACACATCCCTTTGGGTTCAAAACTTTTTACTATCTCCTTTGGAGGACTGGCTAATGAGATTGGTATTCCTTGAGAAATGGCTGCAATATTGACAATGGTTTTCACGGCGGCCATGCCCAACTCAATAGATTTATCATCGGCATTGGTTGCAAAAGACTTAAGGAGCCCATTGGGATGCATAAACACTGTCATCCCCCAGTCTTTGGTAAATTCATGCAGTTCTTCAGGGTCTACTACGAACACCTTAGTGAGATCGGGGTGAGCAGTTTGTTTGACTGTCGCTGTGGTCTGATAATCAAAATCAAGTATACCTTTGTTCATTTGACAATAAAGCAGCTTGTGAGTCAGCGTGACAACTTGACTCGATGCCGGTAAGTAGTAGACAAGTCCTTGTTGGGCATATTTAGCGTTGTCAGAGTTGCTAATTGTAACGACTGTTGTCTTGAGGGTACTTGTACAGCCAGAAAGTAACAAAATGGCGGCAGCGATTCGCGTCGTATGCATCGTGAATTCCTTTTCAATGAGTAATAGGGACTACTCATTAAAAATAATATCTCATTCAGGATCTAGCAAACTTAATGCTACTTAACCGGCGCCATATAAGCACAACCTAATTCGTTATCGGGCGAAAACGTCTCTCATGCGTGGCAATAGTGCTTCTATATTCGGGTCCATCAGCTCAAATTCGATTAGTTTGTTGGCAGGCGTGCGAAACGGGGTACCGGAGAGTATGCCTTCACGGAAGAGAGCAACAATGGCCTGATCGATGTCGCGGCGCTCGTATTGCTGGATATCGACAGGGGCATACCAAAAGCCGTCTTGGTGGAGCCATGTCTCTGTTCCTAATTTGTCGAAAAAGGCCCCTAACGGGAGTGCTGTGTCATCGCGCATTTCAAAAATGCTGTGGACGGCCGCGGTGAGATACTTTGGGAGCAAGCGACGTGAATGCGCAGTGGGTTTGAATAGCATAAACTTCTCCTACCGGTTGGAATTATCCTATTAAAGCACCTAGGGATTGCTTTAGGCAAATCAGGAAGGGGCAAAAATGGCCAACACTGCAAACCGGTAGTGGCGCCGTATCATCCAGTCTCGTTTCAGTGGTGCTTAGCCGATGGCCATAACGTCACAGAATCCTGTTACGCTTTAACCGTCGGTATATCGGACCAACGAGTAGTGTATTGAGGCGATAGAAATTCTCGGCGCATAGTCCAATGCTGATCACTCCCCTGTGCAGCAATATACAACACATCACGGCCATAGCGATTATTCAGACTATCAAAGATTTTCATTAAGTTAGGGTCGCTCTTGGGCGCATTAAATAAGTCATATTGCACTGAGGTTTTAGGGCAAAGATCAATCAGGCCTACACCAATACGGTAATAGCGCACACCAGGGCGATAGAGGTTTGATAGCTCGCGGCTAACCGCGGCGCACAGTTCACGACTGTCATCAGTGGCACAAGTAAACTGAACAAGCCTTTTAAAATACATAGGCTGTGGATCATGTGTCGAGTTGGCAGCAAACACGACCATTGTTTTACACAATGAGCCTTGTTCTCGAACCTTCGCACCGGCAATTGCGGCATGCTTTGCTAACGCTTGGTGTAAATGTTCCCGGGTACATATTCGTTCGCCTAGGCTGCGGGTGGAAAATATTTGCTGCTTATCTGCTTTGGTGACATCCCACGTTTTACAGATCTGCCCATTGAGTTCTCGCACTGTTCGCTCTACATCGATAGAAAAATGTTGTCGTGCTACTTTCGGCGCCAGTTGTGCCAAATCATAGGCAGTATGCACACCCAGTAATCCCAGTTTTACCGTTAGTTTGCGGCCAATCCCCCAAACCTCATCAACTGGCATCGATTTTAATATCTCAATACGCTGCGCATCGTTATCAATAACGCAAACACCTTTATATTGAGCCAATTGTTTCGCGGCATGATTAGCCAATTTCGCAAGGGTTAATGTCTCACCAACACCCACGCAAACAGGTAAACGGCACTCACGCCAAACAGCACGGCGCAACAGGGTACAATGGGCGTTTAAATCTGGGATTGCTGCACAGTGTTGAAATGACACAAACGACTCATCAATAGAGTACACGTATTGCTCGGGCGCAAACCGTCCGATCACTTGCATCATTTTTGCCGATAGATCGGCATAAAGTGCATAATTAGATGAAAACACCTGCACATTATGTCGTCTACATAGATGTTGCTGCTCAAAGTAAGGAGCAAATTTCTTCACGCCAACGGACTTGGCCGCGCGGTTGATTGCCACACAACAGCCGTCGTTGTTACTGAGCACAATCGCGGGAAGTCCGCGCAAGTCGGGCCTAAACACCATTTCGCACGACACATAAAATGAATTGGCATCAATCAGTCCGTACATGATTGACTCAGATATTGTTCAAGTAAGCTTGAATGCTCATGAAGTCGAATAGACTTGATGATCACCCCTTCCACCGAGAAGGTATCTGCATCATCGATAGAAACGGACGTCATATTTTGCTGCTGATCAATCGAAACCAGAAGCCGGCGCTTTTCATCAAGGAGCTTTACGGTAAATTCTCCGTTATAGCTGGCAACAACAATAGAGAGATTGCGGCGCTTGGCAGCACGGTCAATCACCAGTATATCGCCATCATAGATCCCAACCCCTTCCATTGAGCGGCCCGCAGCACGACCAAACCAGGTCGAGCTAGGATGCTCAACAAGCAGCTGATCAAGACTAAGGGGTAATTCAACGTAATCCGCTGCAGGACTTGGAAAACCCGAAATTCCCGCACTCGCATGGCATATTATGAGTTTCATACTTGCAAACCACTGTATAAATAATCAGTAATAATAGCAGTATTTATAAAAAATTTGAAAATTTAGATCAGACCTTGTGGGAGAGTAATAAAAATTCTATCCTGAACAATCAAGTACCCCTGCTCGTACCGTTTTAGATGAAACATGACCGAAATTCAAAATTGATTGATGATCCATCTGGTGCTTGATAGAAGAAAGTAATTATGAACCTCATCCCCTTTGGTTTACGCAGTGATGGTGTATATATCGATGTGGAAGAAGCAACTCGGGGTAAGTCCTGCGATTGTGTTTGCCCATCGTGCGGCATAGCCTTACTCGCTCGGCTGGGAGAGGTTAATGCCCCCCACTTTGCCCATGACTGCAAAGAAGTAAGTAAGGAAGAAATTGAGGCTTGTAAATTCTCGTTCTATGTCTCAGTGCGCTACATGCTTAAGCAGCTGTTTAAGGAGCAAGGCCTGTTAATGTTGCCGCCTCTTGATGTTGACCTGGATGGCGAAAAGCACGTCATTACTAAAAACACTAGAATCACCTATGAACTGAAGGATTTAGCGCAAGATACCTATGTTAATAATGTGAAGGTTGACATGGTTATAGCGGTATCTGAACGTAAGTTATGCCTTTACATATCCCACCCGGGGCGCCCAGCGCCGATATATGATGACTTACGAAAGGACAAGCATACGGCGGTGTTAGAGCTAGAATTAATTCATTTCGCGAAGTTATTCAGCGAATCACACAGGCTAAAATCGGCTAAACAGTTGCTACAGGATTGGGTTGAGTCATCTATCAAGGGGAAGCATTGGATCTACAACCCAAGACGCAGCGCATGGCTTGAGTATCAACGAACTAAAGAAAAACCTGCCGAATCACCCAAGTCCACATTAGACAGAATTAAAGAGCAGATTGCTAAGACGGAGACCTGCAAATATCACTGTGTATTTTGTAAATTGGATTTTGAAGGCAGTTCGTTACTCAACCGCTGCCCAAAGTGTAATGACTATTTGTGTGTTATACGAAAACATCTAAATAGCGTCACATCCACTGCTGCAAAAGGAAAGTACCGCTATCGATGATAACAATGCCGTTGTTAGAGCAGTGAAATCGTATAATTGTGAGGGTTAAACCATGATTTCCGGCCAGTTTCTAAACTTCTTACCAAAAACCAATCTTCAGACTTAAGGTGTTCTGGTAATTAGTTCTCAATAGTTTTGTGCTGTCCGTCGTCAGTAATCACTTTCTCTGGTTTAGGTAATACTTCAAACTCACGACGTCGCACTGGAAATTCAACTAGAGAACTGTCTAAATCCTCAAATGAATATGCTTCTGAAACTGCAAAAAATTTTTGGCCAATTTGCATAATCTTCAACCTTTATTGATTGTTCTTACAAGAGCTTGTATTGAAGGACTTTAACATTTGGGAGCACGATTGAGTCACTGAAGATTTCAATGTTGAAATGGCGTAGAAAGTAATTAATCGTCACGCGGTGTTTACCACCAGCCAAGTAATACTTTCCATCCAGTTTTGCGAGCCAAACTCCGGCATCTTTGGGCCAATTGTCATCACAAAAATACTTCTGTGATTCCTCGAGACGCTTTAAGTAATCCGACATTCTTGAGTTACTATGGCCATCTAATAATTCTCCCCAAGTAATAGCTGAAACCATCGTAAAATCATGGCCTACTATTAGCGAGTATGGGACCGTTTCACGGGTAACCTCACAATTGAGCTTTTCAATTTTCCACCCCATTTCAATTTCAATGTCGAATAGGTTCCGCAATACAAAGTCACTCAGCGGAGCGGGTTGAATAGCATTTAACTCTCTCAGATTTGTCTTCAATTCAATTTATTCCTTGCATGTGTCACCGGCGTTTATCGTCTATTAGGAATGAACAAACGCTTCCGCGGCTTTAATCTCTGTAAATACCTAACAATTATTATCGCTTTTCATGATGCGACGAGTGTTTGGTTCATCGTAAGGTTTCATATCCCAGTATTTAGGGGTTTCCGCCCGCAGCTCCGCGGCAATCCGTGCTCTTGCTTGTCTTCCCCCTTGCTTGCATGATGGCCTAAGTTAAATTATTTTAGCATCGGTTGTGCTGGGACTTATCATTTGGTGCTAATGTCTTGCCCAGAAATACATTTGGAAATCTTTTGCTCAGGACGAAACAATGTTACGTGAGATGTTCAACTTCAATAGTGCTAGTGACTGTAGTGGTCAAGTAAAATTGGCCACGGTTTTAGAGTCATTCCAATATAAACGTTCTGACTCATTTGGCGTTAACCCACCATTATATTGATGGGGCCTAGTCTCGCTGTAATATCCAGTGATGTAATTTGTGATCTCTTTATCTGCTTCTGTAAAATTCCCATAACCACTTGCGGGTATCCACTCAGATTTCAAACTTCTAAAGAAACGCTCCATTGGTGCGTTATCCCAACAATTCCCGCGACGACTC
>NZ_JAKKSJ010000075.1:0-5548 GCF_025653365.1 Shewanella sp. SW32
GTCGCCAGGCATTACCATCTCTACGCCTTCTGGCAGTTCGATAGTACCGGTTACGTCAGTTGTACGGAAGTAGAACTGTGGACGGTAGCCTTTGAAGAATGGAGTGTGACGTCCGCCTTCTTCTTTTGACAGAACATAAACTTCTGATTCAAAAGTCGTGTGTGGGTTGATTGAACCTGGTTTAGCCAATACTTGACCACGTTCTACGTCATCACGCTTAGTACCACGTAATAACACACCACAGTTCTCACCTGCACGACCTTCGTCAAGCAGTTTACGGAACATTTCTACACCAGTACACGTTGTTTTAGTCGTTGTGCGAACACCAACGATTTCAACTTCGTCACCCACTTTAACAATACCACGCTCAACACGACCAGTAACTACTGTACCACGGCCTGAAATTGAGAATACGTCTTCGATTGGCAGTAGGAACGGCTTATCGATATCACGTTGTGGTTCTGGAATGTAAGAATCCAGTGCTGCGGCTAATTCAAGGATCTTAGCTTCCCACTCTGGTTGACCTTCTAGGGCCTTCAGAGCTGAACCTTGGATTACTGGTAAATCATCACCTGGGAAATCGTATTCTGACAGAAGTTCACGCACTTCCATTTCAACCAATTCCAGTAACTCTTCGTCATCTACCATGTCACATTTGTTCATGAACACGATGATGAAAGGTACGCCAACCTGACGAGAAAGCAGGATGTGCTCACGAGTCTGTGGCATTGGACCGTCTGTAGAGGCAACTACAAGAATCGCGCCGTCCATCTGTGCAGCACCAGTGATCATGTTTTTAACATAGTCAGCGTGGCCTGGGCAGTCTACGTGTGCGTAATGACGTGAAGGCGTGTCATATTCGATGTGAGAGGTATTGATCGTAATACCGCGCTCACGCTCTTCTGGAGCGTTATCGATTTGAGAGAAGTCTTTAGCTTCGCCACCGTAGGTCTTAGCCAGTACGTGAGAGATAGCTGCAGTCAGTGTGGTTTTACCATGGTCAACGTGACCAATGGTGCCCACGTTTACATGGGGCTTAATACGTTCAAATTTAGCTTTAGCCATGGTAATGCCTCAGTCCAAGATTCTTGGTGATGAAAACTAACATATAGAAAAAATCCGATGCATTAAAATGACATCGAACAGATTATGTTTAGGCGTAGGAGCTAAATTTAGAGAGGCTGGTGCTGATAGGCAGATTCGAACTGCCGACCTCACCCTTACCAAGGGTGTGCTCTACCAACTGAGCCATATCAGCAACTAATTTGGAGCGGACAGCGGGAATCGAACCCGCGTTATCAGCTTGGAAGGCTGGAGTAATACCATTATACGATGTCCGCGCAACCTAACTAAGGCTACCTAACTACCTAGAAAAAAGTGGTGGAGGGAGAAGGATTCGAACCTTCGAAGGCTGAGCCGTCAGATTTACAGTCTGATCCCTTTGGCCACTCGGGAACCCCTCCACAGAAAATGGTGCCGGCACCAAGAGTCGAACTCGGGACCTACTGATTACAAGTCAGTTGCTCTACCAACTGAGCTATGCCGGCATTATCATTTCGGAACGGGATATTAGGTAAATGCGCTCCCAAGTGCAAGTAAAAAACGCCTATTTACGTAAAAAAAGCGCTTGAACGGTGTTTTTTTACACGTTATCCAACTTTGACGGCCAATTAAACAGCGAATACATCAAACGGTAACGGAAACACGACTGCAATCACCCATTTAGTATTGTTCCAAATAATCTCATAGTGTACTGTGCCTTTCCTAAGCTGAGGAAAGCCAATGACTTCTAAAAATTCAATTCAAAAAGCACTCTATCTCGCCTTCGAGCGCCTGCAATGGTCTGAGTTACGAGATTCAGTGCCGTTGACACTGAGTGAGCAAGACTTGGAGAACCTTAGAGGCATAAATGAAAAGATTTCCTTATCGGAAGTGACCGATATTTATCTTCCCCTTAGCCGGCTACTGAATTTGATCGTTAAAGCTAAGCAACAACGAGGTTTAGTGGTTGATGAATTCCTCGGTCAAAAACCATCAAAAAGTCCTTATATCATTAGTATTGCTGGTAGTGTCGCCGTCGGAAAGAGCACCACAGCACGTATTTTGCAAGCTTTACTACGGCACTGGCCTGAACACCCAAAAGTTGATTTAGTGACAACAGATGGTTTTTTGTATCCTCTGGCGGACTTAAAACGTAAAGGACTATTACAGCGTAAGGGATTTCCAGAAAGTTACGATATGAAAATGCTGGTTGAGTTTATCTCCGCCGTGAAATCCGGTCAGCCACATGTGAAAGCCCCTATCTATTCACACGTCACCTATGACCGCGTTAAAAATCAGCATCAAACCGTTTCTCAGCCAGACATCTTAATTTTAGAAGGCTTGAATGTATTGCAGACTGGACTCGACTCCCCCGTTGATACCCGTCGTCCTTTCGTCTCCGATTTTGTTGACTTTTCTATTTATGTCGATGCAGAAGAACCTTTGCTAAAACAATGGTATAAAGAACGATTCTTGCAGTTCCGCTCTGGTGCATTCAGTGACAAAAAATCTTATTTTCATCACTATTCGACGCTAACCGATGATGAGGCCAATACGATTGCCGCCAATATTTGGGACACAATCAATGGTCCAAACCTACAACTTAACATTCAACCGACCCGTGAAAGAGCCCATTTGATCCTGCAGAAAGGTCAGGATCATTTGATGTCCCACGTGCTGATGCGCAAATAGCTTTATGTAAAATTGACTCTTGGGTACTTAGCGTGCCCTTAAGCTAATTTCACCGCCGATAAATGCTTGAACACCGTCGGCGGTTTCGAGCAATACCGCACCTTGCTCATCAACGCCTCGACAAATTCCTTCGACAGACTTTTCCCCCATAAGCAAACGTATTTCACGGCCATAAAATAAGTCTGCGGCTTGCCAACGAGTCTTGAATGCAGCTAATCCTTCACGCTCAAATAACTGAATATCACGCTTAAGCTGCTTCTGTAATGCAATAACAAGCGCCGTCTTGTCAGGCATGTCGACCAACTCTGACAAATCACTCCAAGGCTGATCGATACCTTTACCTTGTTCCTCTGACATAGCCATATTGACACCAACACCTATGATAAGCTGGCACAGGCTATCAGCCTGCCCCGACATTTCAATCAAGATCCCGGCAAGCTTCTTGTTATCCAAATAGATGTCATTGGGCCACTTAACACCAATATTCTCGACGCCAAAAGATTTAAGCACTTCAACCAATGTACAGGCCACCACTAAACTTAATCCCATTGCCTGCGCCATTCCCTGCGGGAAAGTCCAAAACAGCGAGAAATATAAGTGATGCCCATAGGGCGACACCCAAGTCCTGCCTCGACGACCACGACCTGCGGATTGATACTCTGCCACACACACATCACCATTCTTCAATTCAGTAGTATGGTCCAGCATAAAGCCGTTGGTGCTTGCTATCTCATCAAAGTAAAAGCAACGATTATCAATTGATTGCACTAAACGTGAAGCATCAATCAAAGAAATAGGATTCGCTAACTTATAGCCGCGACCTTTGACGCTATAAATTGCCACACCATAGGTTTCTAGTGCATCGATGTGCTTATTCACTGCGGCACGCGAAATCCCAAGTTCAGTGGCTAACTGCTCGCCAGAAACAAATTGCCCGCTAGATAATAAAGCTAATATCTGGCGTTTTCTTCCCCAATGATCAGACATGCAAATCTCCTTCGCCATTAGCCCCGATGATTCTAGGCTCGGCTTCTAGCTCGACACCAAATTTATCCTGTACTTGCGCAATAACATGCAGTGCTAGGCGGCAAATATCATGCCCCGTTGCTCCGCCTCGATTCACTAACACTAAGGCTTGCTTGTCATGCACTGCCACATTGCCGAGCACAAAACCTTTCAGTCCCGCTTGTTCAATCAACCAGCCTGCAGCCAATTTCACTGTTGCATCCGCTTGTGCGTAGCCCACTATCGTCGGAAAACGCTGTGCTAAATCGAGATAACAGGCTGCGCTTACAATGGGGTTTTTAAAGAAACTGCCTGCATTGCCGAGCACTGCGGGATCAGGAAGCTTTTCACTTCGTACTTGGCATACGCGCGCAAAAATCTCATGCGCTGTAACGGTTGCAGGATCAAACGATTGCAATGGACCATAGACTAAACGCGGTTGCCAACGTTTAGCTAAGCGCAGCCCAACAGCTGTGACTACAGCGAGATTGCGCAATTTGTCTTTGAAAATAGACTCACGGTAAGCAAATTGACACTCAGCTGTGCTGATGCGCACAAACTCACCTGAGGGTAAATCAAGATACTCAACCCAATCACACACATCACATAGTTCAACACCATAAGCGCCAATATTCTGAATAGGTGCTGCACCAACCGTCCCAGGAATTAATGCCATATTCTCCAGCCCAAACATGCCATGCTCGAGCGTAAACTGAATTAACTCGTGCCAATTCTCACCCGCCTCAACATAGAGATAAAACGCTTCTGTGTCTTCAGATACTTTTATCCCTTTCGATAAAATCCTGACAACTGTGCCGTTAAAGTCCTCCGTAAAGACCAGATTGCTACCACCACCAAGCACCAACATAGGCAATTGTTGCTGCCATAGCGGCAGACAGATCGCCTTAACAGCTTCTTTTGAGTGCGCCTCAACAAGATCCGCGCAAGACTGGGCCAAACCAAAGGAATTAAATGATTGAAGGCTATGAAATAGAGACATGTGTTTGTTCAATGACGACAAAAACGTATTGTAACTGCTAAAAGCGAGGATTGCAGCTCATGCTAGAGAAGATGACTGAATGAAGAACAGAGAAAAAAGCAGGAAAATCACTCCAATTAACAAATTGCGAATGCAAAAAAGCCAGCTTATTCAGCTGGCTTGGTTACATCTCAATGAGATAATTAGGCGCTTGGCGATGAACTACTTTCTTTTATCCCCGAAGGGGATACATGGGGGCGAGTCATCATTGCCTAAAATGCGCAGCATTTTGATGATGTGTCGCGCGGAGCAATGTATTGCGCAGCTGGGGACCCCGCTTAGCGGCGGGTTGACATCGAGATAAGTTTTCGCGGAGCGTATAAACACAAAAGCCCTAGCGGTTTAGGCTAGGGCTTTTGTGTTTATTTGGATGCTTGGCGATGACCTACTCTCACATGGGGAGACCCCACACTACCATCGGCGCGTTTGCGTTTCACTTCTGAGTTCGGGATGGGATCAGGTGGTTCCACAAGGCTATTGTCACCAAGCAAATTCTGTTTATTACCGTGTCCATCTCTGGACCACGTTAATAATAATTCGGAAAGCTGATTTTCTGTTGAGTCTTTAACTTTATCAAGTGTCGATATTCTGTCTAAGGCTTCTTTGTAAAACCCATCTGGGTTGTATGGTTAAGCCTCTCGAGTCATTAGTACATGTTAGCTCAACGCCTCACAACGCTTACACACCATGCCTATCAACGTCCTAGTCTCGAACGGCTCTTTAGAGGAATTAAATTCCTAGGGATGACTCATCTTAGGGCTCGCTTCCCGC
>NZ_JAKKSJ010000076.1:0-5305 GCF_025653365.1 Shewanella sp. SW32
TATGTTAACGATTAACCAACCAGCAAGTTGCTAAGACACTTGATTTGATGATGAGACAGTCAGACTGATCTACTAAAAACCTTACGAAAACACAGGCTCTGATGAAGCCGCAGGGATGATAAGGACAGTAGAAGCAAATATCCATCAGGGCCAGAGGAATCCCTCAATAAGAGGCCGAATATATGGGTGCAATGAACTCTTCTCAAAATTGATATCGAATGTCTTGCAAACCGGATGGGTCCATATATGGTTTTCTCTCGCTAAGAAAGTGCTGAATTATCGGGGGAAGACTTAATTGATTAAGTCTAACTAATTGTTACTCAATAAACTTATCGCGATACTGACACTAAAATTTTGTGCTAAAGTAGCAAATGCAATGTTAGTTGGATTTACCCGTGCAAGCAGTCTGCTGGGTGTGAGTAAGTTAGTGTGAATTTTGATGGTTTGACCTCTACCACCCTAAAAGGTGGATATGATGGAGTAAGTTTTAGATCCAACCTTAGTGCCAATTGAGATGTATTGATTTGATGTTAAACGTAAAATTTTATGAGATTTTACTGTTTGGTTAACGTTTTCCCTCTGTAGCAATATTGGGCATGTGTTTAAGGTCTTACGGTATTCTCGCCGTAGGCCAATTGAGCAGTAACGAGATCTGAGTTGGCAAGATGATGATAGATGTACCTATTACGCAGCAACAGCTGGATAACTGGTTGAGTGACTTAAATTTAGTCGCTGAGATATCAAGCAGTAAAGCAATGTTATTAGCATGGAATGCTGCGGGTGAACTTAGCAGCATGTTAAGTTCAGACTCTGCGGCTGAAAGTGAAATACAGGCAATACTCAGCCACCTAAGTGGCAATCATTTGGCTAACACCCAGCCTGTTATAAGCCAGTCCGTTGCGATGCCGTCAATGGTCACACCATCTGAAATCGTTCCTAATCCCTTTGATATTATTGATAAACCTACTACTCCCCCGATAAGCAATGCTAAGTTGTCCAGCTTGAGTGAGCCGATTTCAGCATTGCCCCGATTAGGCAGTCATCAAATCACGGCTGCATTATCTGTATCACAGCTAACTGAGCAGGTACGTGAGCCTCTGTTAATTATGGATACTCGGCAGCACTCAGATTGGCACACTTGTAGCGCAATCGGCAGCGTGATTTGTTTGTCTCTCGCTTGGCCATCTGGGGCAAATTTTGGCTTTTTATGTTTCTATCATAACGAGGCTCACGGCGTAGATTCAAAAACGCTACAACTTGCCAAGCTTATCAGCGATAGCATTCAACATCAGTTAGGCGAGATATTGAGCCAACATAATGCGGCTGAAACATTAAGCCGAGGTTCACCGAGTCGTGTCGAAACGGTCGATTTACAAACTTTTATCGATAGTTTTGACGAACATATTTGGATGAAAAATGCCGCTGGCATTTACACTCTTTGCAATCGTAGTGTTGAGAATGCGTGGGAAATGCCCCGTAGTGAGATTGTTGGTAAATCCGATGTTGAACTCTTTGGTACTGATATTGCAGAGATTTTTCTAGAGGGTGATAGGCTCGCTATCGAGTCTGGTACGCCTATCATTGTCGCTGAGTGTTTAGATGGCTGTGAAGCTAAAAATCATCTTTGGTTAGAAACGCTAAAACTCCCAACACTCAATGCCAAGGGGGAGCTCGTGGGCGTTATCGGTATGACTCGCAACATCTCCAAGCATAAAGCAGTTGAAGAACAGCTGACACTGGCGACCAATGTGTTTAAAAACTCGGTTGAAGGTGTCGTTGTGACCGATCGGCATGGCAATATTACCGACGTTAACGGTGCATTTTTTGAGATCACAGGTTATGTGAGGGAAGAGTTACTCGGCCAGAATCCTCGGATTTTTAGTTCGGGTCGGCATGATAAAGATTTTTTCGATAAACTCTGGAATACCTTGTTTACTCAAGGTAAATGGAATGGCGAAATTTGGAATCGGCGCAAGAACGGCACGATTTTTCCGCAAAATATCACCATAAGCACTATTTATGATGACGTTGGAGATGTGCGTTATTTTGTCGCTGTGTTTGCCGATATTTCAGCCCAGAAAGAGAATGAAGCGCAACTCACGCACTTAGCGTATTTTGACCCGCTAACGCATTTGCCCAATCGCATGAAGTTCATGATGCAGCTTAAGCAAGAAGTGCGACAAGCTAAGCGGCTGAATTTGCAATTAGCGACAGTGATGATTGATGTCGATTTGTTCAAGCATATCAACGACAGTTTTGGCCACAGTATAGGCGATGAAATGTTAGTTGAGCTTGCCAAGCGTTTACGCAGCCAAGTAGGCGATCAGGATGTGTTATCACGGATTGGTGGCGATGAGTTTGTGGCATTGATTTCAGGGATCGACAATAGTGCAGATGCCGCAGTTGCCATAAATCAATTGCGCCAAGTGTTTGAGCAACCTTTTATTGTGAGCACGGGCGACCACTTACGTTTAACGGCGAGTATGGGCGTTTCTTTGTATCCAAATGATGGAACCGATGCGGACACTTTACTGCGTAACGCCGATGCGGCCATGTATCGCGCCAAAAATGATGGCCGCAATAATTATGCTTTTTATACAGAGTCCTTAACTCAACAGTCTTTTGAGCATCTTAAGCTGCAAAGTGCCCTCTACGGCGCGATTGAGCAAAATGCTTTGTACTTAATGTACCAGCCAAAACTTGATTTAGTGACTCGACAAACCGTGGGATTTGAAGCGCTACTGCGTTGGCACGATCCTCAACTGGGGTTGATTTCTCCCGCGATATTTATTCCTGTGGCAGAAAAAATAGGTCTTATCCATGAAATTGGCTTATGGGTTTTAGAAACCGCTTGCCGTCAAGGCATGCGCTGGCTTAGTGAAGGCAAACATTTTGGCCGTATTGCCGTGAACGTGGCAGGACAACAGTTACAGCGCAGTTCCTTTGTGGATGATGTGAAACGTGTCTTAGCTGAAACGGGTTTGCCCGCCAAGCATTTAGAGCTTGAAGTGACCGAAAGTGTGATGATGCAGAACCCTGATCTTGCTATCCGTGACTTAAAGCGACTTGGCGATCTGGGCATCGAATTATCGGTTGATGATTTTGGTACTGGCTATTCATCGCTCAACTATTTGAAAAAACTGCCTATTCATAAATTGAAAATTGATCAATCTTTTGTGCGAGACATTCCCTTCGATACCAACAATACCGCTATCGCTAAGGCTGTGATTGCGCTTGGACATGCGTTGAAGCTGGAAATTATCGCTGAAGGGGTTGAAACTAAAGAGCAAGCTGATTTTCTGCAACAAAACCAGTGCGATCAAGCCCAAGGTTATCTCTTTAGTCGTCCGCAGCTAGCTGAAGATCTCGACGCATTTTTATCGTAAAACAAGTTTGCATATAACAAGAGGACTAGCGCTATGCCGCTAGTCGCTTAGGGTTGTGTCTGCTAAAATTCTAGCCATTATTTTCAGTGGTTAACCGCAATGTCTTTTAGTGCCTTATCCTTAAACTCCACGTTAGTTAATACCTTAGCGGTTCTTGGCTATGAATCGCCAACGCCAATCCAGTTAGAAGCGATCCCTGCCATCTTAGCTAAACGGGATGTGATGGCTGGCGCCCAAACGGGTACAGGCAAAACCGCTGCGTTCGCCTTGCCTATCTTGCATCATTTGTTGGCTCTCAGCCCTTCGCAAGAATTAATAACTGTGAGACCCGTACGCGCATTAGTCTTAGTGCCGACACGTGAACTGGCGGTGCAGGTACAGCAGAGTTTTGTTAAGTACGCTAAAGGGACTGATATTCGTATCGGTATCGCCTACGGCGGTGTGAGTATCGATGCGCAGGTCGCTGTGTTTAATGCAGGGATTGATGTGTTAATCGCAACACCGGGTCGCTTACTTGACCACCTTAGGCAAGGTGCATTAAATCTTAAGCAATTGAGTGTGCTTGTTTTTGATGAAGCCGACCGCATGCTCGACATGGGGTTTATGGATGAAATTCAAGCCGTGCTCAAGCAAGTACCGAGTGACAGACAAACCCTGTTATTTTCTGCCACTTTAGATGCCGCTATCTTCAGCTTAAGTAAAACCTTACTGCGCGATCCCAAGTTGATTGAAGTTGCCAAGCGCAACACGACCGCTGCCGAAATTGAACAAGTGGTTTATGCCGTCGACGCCGACCGTAAAACCGAACTCGTCAGCCATCTGGTACGCAGTAAAAACTGGCATCAAGTGTTGATTTTTAGCCGCACTAAGCAAGGCGTCGATAAACTGGTTCAGCAACTCAATAAAGCCGATATTATCACTCAGGCGTTTCACGGTGACTTGTCTCAAGGCGCGCGCGAGAAAGTTTTGCAGGAATTTAAACAAGGCAAAATTCAAGTGCTAGTGGCAACGGATGTCGCCGCCAGAGGCCTAGATATCGTCGAGCTTAAATATGTGATCAACTTTGAGCTACCCTTTATCGCCGAAGATTATATTCATCGTATCGGTCGCACAGGTCGAGCGGGTAGTGCAGGGCTTGCCATCACCCTCTTTAGTCAAGAGGACTCCCTATTATTGGAAGAAGTTGAAGTTGTGCTCGACAAGCGTCTACCACAACAATGGTTACCTGGCTTTGAACCCGACTTTAATAAGATGGATACCGAACCTAGACGTAACGGCAAAGCGGCTCAGAAGCAAAGAGCGAAGAAACGGGCTTTGGGTGGAAAGGGGAAAAGGTAGGTTTTTAGGTGCGGCGTCTGAATGGCTGAATCTAATAGAGATTAGATCAAGTGACATGATTCATTTATCGACGCCAGTTCAGTTCCCGCCGCCGCATTTGAATTGATAGCTCGAAAGGAGTAATAGCCTGAAAGTTCAAACAAAAAGGGCTTAACCTTGCGGTTAAGCCCTTCTGGTAAAATTGGTGGAGGCGGCACTTGTTGAGCCTACTTCACTAACTTACTGATTCTTATCTAAACCTGACGGGGTTTATGTAGCACAGAGTGTAGCACAATTTACAAAACAGGTGTATCGATAGTGACTCCGAGCCGACAATAGCAAAATAGTAATAGTGTAGTGGCACACTAATTTTGGCCACCTAAATAGAGGTGATATTATTACCTCGTAGATGACTTTAGGTGAACACATGAGATCGACAACCAGAAAAACATTTATTGCTGAATTCAAACTTGAAGCTGCCCAATTAGTCCTCGATAAAAACCATAGCATCATCGAAGCTGCAAAGGCGATGAACGTAGGTAAATCCACTATGGATAAATGGGTGAGACAGTTAAAACTAGAACGCCAGGGTGGCACACCAA
>NZ_JAKKSJ010000077.1:0-3729 GCF_025653365.1 Shewanella sp. SW32
AGAAACAAACTGTACATATTGCTATGAACACTCATTGTTACATTGATTTAAATTTTTGACTGCCAACCCGAAGGTTAAGCAGTTTCGATTAACTCAACACCTGTGAGTGTCCACACAGATTTCTTGTTTTATCTTGTTAAAGAGCAACTCAATATTCGTAAGAGAACTTGAGTACCACACTGAGCGTCGAACGCTTCCAGTTGGCTAGGGCTGCGTATTCTACGCATTTCCCGTTTCGCGTCAAGGAGTATTTTTCAACTTCTTGCTGCGGTTGAATTAAGTGCTTAAAAGCGACTCAATTCAACCTAACTCGTCAGCTGGCTTTCGCTGTCTGCCGTGTCAGTGGATGCGCATTATAGGGAGCAGAAGATTTTGTGCAAGGGCTTTTTGTAGGAAAATAACGATTAATGGTTTAGACGTTTACTTATCAAACGATACGTATAAAAAAGGGGCTAAAAAGCCCCTTTATCTCGATTAAGTCTGGCAATCTATATGAGTCACGCTCAGCTAGATCATCATAAATACTGTTATCTATGGACTAAAGAAACGAGATTCTTGCTCAACTTCGACTTCTTCACCGTTGATATGAGTTTTCACTTTTATCTCGATATTAGTAACTGAACGAGACAGCTCAACCGGATCGATACCCACACTAATAGGGAGAGTTAACACTTCACCACCCGCAATAGTGACCGAAGTTGGACCGTACCATTTATAGTTGTCTAATCCTTCGACACTCATAGTGTATTCGTGGGATTGCTCTGTCTTATTAAGAATCTTCAAGGTGAAGGTGTTTTCAATCAAACCTTGATTGTTCTCTCTATAGAGCTGGTTGCGGTCACGAATGATATCCATACGCACAGGTGCTATGGTCGCACTGGAGTATATAAAGACTAATATCATCGCTATCAGTACCACGCCATAACCGACAAGTTTAGGTCGCAGCACTTTTTGCTTAATTCCTTCTAACTTGTTCTCGGTGGTATAACTGATAAGCCCTTTTTCATACCCCATACGATCCATGGTTTGATCGCAGGCATCGATACAAGCGCCGCAGTTAATACACTCATATTGCAGACCATTACGAATGTCGATTCCCGTAGGACATACCTGCACACACAAGTCACAGTCGATACAGTCGCCAAGCCCTAGCTCTTTAGGGTCATCTTTGCGTGAGCGCGGACCACGGGTCTCACCACGTTTAGTATCGTAACCCACGATAAAAGTATTCTTATCGAACATGGCCGCTTGGAAACGAGCATAAGGGCACATGTGGATACACATGATTTCACGCATCCAACCCGCATTGCCGTATGTGGCAAGTGTAAAAAACACGACCCAGAAGTAGATACCGCCAGAAGCATTAAGCGTAAATACATCGACATAGACTTCACGACTTGGCACAAAATAGGACACAAAAGTCATCGCCGTCATCAGTGAGAGCAATAGCCAGGCCGTATGTTTTGCCGTTTTACGCCAGAGTTTGTCAAAGCTCCATGGCATTTGATCTAACTTAATGCGTTTATTGCGTGCGCCTTCAAGTTTTTCCTCGAACCAGATGAACATAAAGGTCCATACTGTTTGGGGGCAAGTGTATCCACACCAAACACGGCCAAGATAGGTGGTCACAAAAAACAGAGCGAAGGCAGCGATCATAAACAACGCTGCAAGCAAGGTGAGATCCTGCGGCCAAATAGTTAAACCGAAGACGTGAAACTTTTGTTCGCCCAAGTTAAACCATACGGCTTGACGGTCGCCCCAAGGGATCCAAGGTAAAAGCAGGAAAAATAACATGGCGATCCAGCCCATGCGGCGACGTACGCTACTCCATAAACCGTCTATGGCTCGGACATAAATCCGATTACGAGGATTAAAGCGATCGGCTTTACTCGCATCTGGCTGGTGAATCTTAATTCGATTGGTTTTCGAATAGTCCTTGTTGTTAGATTCTAAGTTCATCGTTACAGCCTTTTACTGCTTTAATATTGGACGAAAACTAGCTTATTATACCCATATTCTTAATGGTTATTCACTTATGTTGGACTAAAAGATGAAAGGTTGGATCATATTGGCGCTACTCGCGGGTGCTTTATATTACTTATACACAGAAACAGATAAATTAGATGTTCCTATTGCAAAGACTGAGGCGATGATCGAAGAAATAGAGAATAAAGTTGACTCTATGACAGGAACAAAAATTATTAAAATCGACCATAAACTGACTAAGGTAAGAACCGACATCATAGAACGTTTATCCACATTAGAACTCGAAGCCTTCAATCAAATTCCAATGACACCCGAGTCTATTGCCGACTTTAAGGCTAACTATTGCGGTACTATGGCACCTCAACATTCAGTGTTTAGCAAAGATAATCAGCTTTATCTATGTGATCACCTTTAATCATTACAGACTCATAGGCAAACG
Organism: Shewanella sp. SW32; assembly: GCF_025653365.1. Taxonomy (NCBI): domain Bacteria; kingdom Pseudomonadati; phylum Pseudomonadota; class Gammaproteobacteria; order Alteromonadales; family Shewanellaceae; genus Shewanella; species Shewanella sp. SW32. The sequence goes on from NZ_JAKKSJ010000077.1 coordinate 2,426, forward strand.
GGATTTTGCTATATAGCGCTAAGGTTTAGACTTAGGTGATTGACCTTATATATGATTCCGCCTAGCCTTTGAGGCATTACAGCATAAAGGCCTATGAATCATGACCCAACAAGTATCAGACATTTTTGATCCCACCCTATGGGATGAAGTCAGTGGATTTCATTTCGACGATATTACTTACCACAGAGCCAAAGCGCACGGCACAGTACGCATTGCCATTAATCGCCCAGAGTGCCGTAACGCCTTCCGACCTAAAACCGTTGATGAATTATTTATCGCACTCGACCATGCACGCCAATGGTCTGATGTGGGTTGCGTACTGCTTACGGGTAACGGTCCTTCGGCAAAAGATGGTGGCTGGGCGTTCTGTTCGGGTGGCGATCAACGTATTCGCGGCAAAGATGGCTATAAATATGAAGGCGCCGAAGAAGGTAAGGCCGATCAAGCCAGAATGGGCCGCTTACATATATTAGAAGTACAACGCCTGATCCGCTTTATGCCTAAAGTGGTCATCGCCGTTGTGCCGGGCTGGGCGGTGGGTGGCGGCCATAGTTTACACGTAGTGTGCGACTTAACCTTAGCCTCGAAAGAACACGCAATATTTAAACAAACCGATCCCGATGTTGCGAGCTTCGACTCAGGTTACGGCAGTGCTTATCTCGCCAAGATGATAGGTCAAAAACGTGCCCGCGAAATCTTCTTCTGCGGATTTAACTACAGCGCTGATGAAGCCTTCGACATGGGTATGGTTAATAAATCCGTTCCCCATGCAGAGCTAGAAACCGAAGCATTAATGTGGGCGAAAGAGATTAACTCTAAATCACCTACGGCTATGCGTATGCTTAAATACGGCTTCAACATGACTGATGATGGTATGGTCGGTCAGCAATTATTTGCCGGTGAAGCGACGCGTTTAGCCTATGCGAGCGCCGAAGCACAGGAAGGACGCGATGCCTTCCTCGAAAAACGCGATCAAGATTTTTCAGCCTTCCCTTGGCACTACTAATTTTAGAATTGTATTAATTTACGTTTAAATGCTCAAAACCCTCCATCGTGCTGTCTCTTGATCACATCTTTTGCTCAAGAGACAAGGCTAGCTGGTAACCTTCAAGGATGGTTTGCAGTTTAAACCATCCTTGCCATAACCTTTCCCAGCCCACAATTCCGCTTCGTTTGCTGTCATTCCAGCCCGCGAGTTTTCCTAATCTTAGATAAGCCCAATGCACACTGGGGACTTGTTCGGGCGGTTGGCTTTTTTCCGTCTTTAGCCATAACAACTTCCAGGCCAATGGGCTTAACAGGCT
>NZ_JAKKSJ010000078.1:0-3655 GCF_025653365.1 Shewanella sp. SW32
GGTGTGCCACCCTGGCGTTCTAGTTTTAACTGTCTCACCCATTTATCCATAGTGGACTTACCTACGTTCATCGCCTTTGCAGCTTCGATGATGCTATGGTTTTTATCGAGGACTAATTGGGCTGCTTCAAGTTTGAATTCAGCACTAAATGTTTTTCTGGTTGTCGATCTCATGTGTTCACCTAAAGTCATCTACGAGGTAATAATATCACCTCTATTTAGGTGGCCAAAATTAGTGTGCCACTACAATCTTCTTTACTCCAAGATGTTGAATCAAAATAATAAAGTTGGAGCAGACGTTGTAGCGTTGTGGTGTCACTTGTTTTTAAATTGATAAGACTAACGTTTGACATCATTCATCCTGATTACCTGCGTCTTAGTATTGATGCTTGGGCACTGAAACATCCTGTTATCGAGCGTATATAATGGTATAGAGTTTTGCTTTGCTGAGGTAGCTTATTTATTTCAAATGGTTAGTGGCAGGCTGAAATCGACAGAAGTTTGCGAACCGTTACAGCTAGCGCACATGCTTTGGCGGATGCTAGCAAATACCGACGTTTAAATTGGCGTTAATTACGCGGCTAACTTGTAGTCTTATCTCAAATCAGCATAATGCTTCGAGCTGTTAAGCTTAACGCTATTGTTTACGGCCGCGGCTTGCGTCACTAACCAGTGCTTGTGGTTAATTAAAGTCATCACAATGCACTCGCTCAGCAATTTATTGTGTGGACTTGCAGTACTGTTTTCACTGACGTTCCTAACACCTTGATAAAGGATTGATTCTCCCTTTGACTCGCTCCCGCCAACCGACATCAAAGCATGTTTCCTCTAAAGAAACCGCCGCTAAGCCTTCTGCCTTAAAAGGCGCCGCTGCGGTGAGTCGACTCGCGTCCGAAGTGCTACGCGCATTTTTGCCCGATGGAGTATTGTCTAAACATATTCAAGGATTTAGTGCGCGAACAAGCCAGATGCAGATGGCACAGGAAGTGAGTGAGGCGATAGCGGCGAAGGGCAATGTGGTGATTGAGGCGGGTACGGGGGTAGGTAAAACCTTTGCGTATTTGATCCCCGCTATATTGAGCGGTAAGCAAGTCATCGTCAGTACGGGCAGTAAAAACTTGCAAGAGCAGTTGTTTTTTAAAGACTTACCCGCGCTGGTCGCCATGTTGGGGATTGAGCCTAAACTGGCTCTACTAAAGGGCCGCAATAATTATCTGTGCCAGTGGCGCCTCGATAAGCAAATGAGTGAGGCGACACATATCGATGCGCGTTTGTTGGATGATTTGTTGAAAATCAATCAGTGGGCGAGCACCTGCAAAGATGGTGATATTGGCGGCTTAACCTCAGTGCCTGAGAATTCCTCGGCGCTGCCACTTGTGGTCAGCACTAAGGAAAGCTGTATTGGCAAGCGCTGCGACTTTTACGATGTCTGCTTTACTCGCAAGGCGCGCAGCCGTGCCCTGGATGCCAAAATCATTGTGGTTAACCACCATTTATTTTTCGCCGATAGCGTACTGAAAGATACGGGCTTTGCCGAGTTATTACCCGATCCTGATGTGGTGATTTTCGATGAAGCGCATTTATTACCCGATATTTGCGTTAACTATTTTGGCCAGCAATGTTCGAGTCGTACTATCGATGATTTCATTCAAAAGCTACTCGCTATTTATCAGACTGAACTCAGTGATACTGGGCAACTCGCCCAATTTTGCCAGCGTTGCCTCGCTAAATTAAGTGATTGGCATAATCAGTTATATTCCTGCGGTGAATCCGATTGGCGTTTAGTGCTGGGCAATAAAGCGCTCGCGGCGGCGTCATGGGATTTATTAGCGGAATTAACCGCGCTGCAGAATTTATTAATGGCCCATATTGGGCGTAGTGAATTGTTAGATGATATCGCCATTAAGTTGGCTGAGCTGAATAATAAGCTCAGTGTGTTTTTTAACTGTGATAATAATTTGGCGGCCTACAGCATCGAATTTGGTAGTCGCTTTGTGGTGCTGCGAATTTCACCAATCAATATTGCCCGTGAGTGCCAACAGTTATTTGTGCCAGAAACCAGCTGGATATTTACCTCGGCAACTTTGCAGGTTAATCGCAGTCTTGTTCATTTTACCCGAGAAATGGGTATCGTTGATGCGCAGCAAAGCATTCTCGACAGTCCCTTCGATTATCCCCGCCAAGCGGTATTTTGTGTGCCGAGACAACTTGGGAGCGTGACCAATCAACAGCAAGCGTTAAAGCAGTTGGTGGATGTGTGCGTGCAAGCGATAGATGCGGCGCAGGGACGGACTTTTATTTTATTTACCAGCCATAAAATGCTCGAACAAGCGGCGCTGGCACTGCGAACTCGCACTCAGTATCCGCTGCTGGTACAAGGCCAAGCGGGTAAACAGAGTCTGCTGACTAAGTTTCGCCAACTCGGCAATGCGGTATTGCTCGGCACCAGTAGTTTTTGGGAAGGGGTGGATGTGCGCGGCAAATTGTTAAGCTGCGTGATTATCGACAAATTACCTTTTGTGTCGCCCGATGAGCCCCTGTATCGCGCCCGAGCCGACAATGTGAGTCGTCAGGGACTTGACCCTTTTACTGAAGTGTCGTTACCGCAGGCGATTATTGCGCTGAAACAAGGTGTTGGCCGTCTTATTCGCGATGAAAAAGATCGCGGTGTGCTGATCCTTTGCGATAATCGCATCGTGAATCGCTACTATGGCCAAGCCTTTTTAAACTCGCTGCCGCCGATGGCACGCACCCGTGACCTAGAAAAGGCATTGGCATTCTTGAGAACAATCCCCTGAAATTCGTTTATGGTTTACCTAGCATACTTAAATTTGTCTTATTTGCCGGATATGGAATTCTGAGCTAAGTATTGAGCCGTTACACATATTGTGAGGATATAAAAACGGAGGTAAAAATTGCCACCTGTGAGCAATAGATGGCAAACACCCTTGGAGGTTGGGTCAAGTGGCATCCTGCCTAATGGTTCCATTCAAAATAAATAATTCTTCGGCCTTTGGTTTTAGATTTTTAGTGAATTAATGGCATTCTTTGCAAGCATCTGCTGGTGCTTTCTCTTGATGAGCGATGTGGCAATTGGTGCATGTTAAAACGCCATCATGTTTAGTATGAGCTTCGCCTGCAAGTGTTTTCATTTCTCCATGGCATGATACACATTGCTGATTTTCAAAAACATAATCCGCTGAAGGTTTTTTATCTTTATGGCAGGATTCACAGTCAGATCTTTCAGAATGACTGTCGGCAAGTGATACCGCCATTAAATTCGTTGAAAAGCACAGTGCGCACATTAGCATCATCTTTTTAAGCATGTTATTTTCCTTTTTTATTGTTGGTTAAATCATCATTCTGAAGCGAGTAAATCACATATCTAGCTATGAAATATGTAACTTCCAGAATTCAGATAATAACTGCGACACTCTAATCGAGGTGTAGAAGAAGCCAACTGCTGAAAAGTGGTACGCTTTATCTCGCCAAAGTAAAAGAGTATCACCATGAATTATCAACAGTTGACCGAAGCAAGACGATACCAGATTTCCGTGCTGTTAGAACAGGGCTTTTCGATAGCACACATAGCTAAATGCATTGATTGTCATCGCTCTAGTGTCTATAGGGAAGTTAAACGATGCCAAGGGCAATCA
>NZ_JAKKSJ010000079.1:0-2943 GCF_025653365.1 Shewanella sp. SW32
TAAAACCCATCTGGGTTGTATGGTTAAGCCTCTCGAGTCATTAGTACATGTTAGCTCAACGCCTCACAACGCTTACACACCATGCCTATCAACGTCCTAGTCTCGAACGGCTCTTTAGAGGAATTAAATTCCTAGGGATGACTCATCTTAGGGCTCGCTTCCCGCTTAGATGCTTTCAGCGGTTATCGATTCCGAACGTAGCTACCGGGCAATGCCATTGGCATGACAACCCGAACACCAGCGGTTCGTCCACTCCGGTCCTCTCGTACTAGGAGCAGCTCCCTTCAATCATCCAACGCCCACGGCAGATAGGGACCGAACTGTCTCACGACGTTCTGAACCCAGCTCGCGTACCACTTTAAATGGCGAACAGCCATACCCTTGGGACCGACTTCAGCCCCAGGATGTGATGAGCCGACATCGAGGTGCCAAACACCGCCGTCGATATGAACTCTTGGGCGGTATCAGCCTGTTATCCCCGGAGTACCTTTTATCCGTTGAGCGATGGCCCTTCCATTCAGAACCACCGGATCACTATGACCTACTTTCGTACCTGCTCGACGTGTATGTCTCGCAGTTAAGCTGGCTTATGCCATTGCACTAACCGTACGATGTCCGACCGTACTTAGCCAACCTTCGTGCTCCTCCGTTACTCTTTGGGAGGAGACCGCCCCAGTCAAACTACCCACCAGGCACTGTCCCTAATCCCGATAAGGGACCTAGGTTAGAACATCAAAACTACAAGGGTGGTATTTCAAGGACGACTCCATCAKGACTAGCGTCMCAACTTCAAAGTCTCCCACCTATCCTACACATGTAGGTTCAATGTTCAGTGCCAAGCTATAGTAAAGGTTCACGGGGTCTTTCCGTCTAGCCGCGGGTATACGGCATCTTCACCGCAATTTCAACTTCACTGAGTCTCGGCTGGAGACAGCGTGGCCATCATTACGCCATTCGTGCAGGTCGGAACTTACCCGACAAGGAATTTCGCTACCTTAGGACCGTTATAGTTACGGCCGCCGTTTACCGGGGCTTCGATCATGAGCTTCTCTTGCGATAACCCAATCAATTAACCTTCCGGCACCGGGCAGGCGTCACACCGTATACTTCCTCTTGCGAGTTTGCACAGTGCTGTGTTTTTGATAAACAGTTGCAGCCACCTGGTATCTGCGACTCCCGTCAGCTTAGAGAGCAAGTCTCATCACCAACAGGAGCGTACCTTCTCCCGAAGTTACGGTACCATTTTGCCTAGTTCCTTCAGCCGAGTTCTCTCAAGCGCCTTGGTATTCTCTACCCGACCACCTGTGTCGGTTTGGGGTACGATTCCCRCTAACCTGAAGCTTAGAAGATTTTCCTGGAAGCATGGCATCAACTACTTCAGTCCCTTAGGACCTCGTCATCAGCTCTCAGTGTGTACATTAAAGTACGTGTCCCCGGATTTGCCTAAGAACACCACCTACCACCTTAAACGCGGACTACCAACGCCGCGCTAGCCTAGCCTTCTCCGTCTCTCCATCGCAGTTAGCGGAAGTACAGAAATATTAATCTGTTTCCCATCGATTACGCCTTTCGGCCTCACCTTAGGGGTCGACTCACCCTGCCCCGATTAACGTTGGACAGGAACCCTTGGTCTTTCGGCGAGGGGGTTTTTCACCCCCTTTATCGTTACTCATGTCAGCATTCGCACTTCTGATACCTCCAGCGTGGGTTACCCCTTCACCTTCAACGGCTTACAGAACGCTCCTCTACCGCGCACAGTAAACTGTGCACCCGTAGCTTCGGTGACTAGCTTAGCCCCGTTACATCTTCCGCGCAGGCCGACTCGACTAGTGAGCTATTACGCTTTCTTTAAATGATGGCTGCTTCTAAGCCAACATCCTAGCTGTCTAAGCCTTCCCACATCGTTTCCCACTTAGCTAGTACTTTGGGACCTTAGCTGACGGTCTGGGTTGTTTCCCTTTTGACGACGGACGTTAGCACCCGCCGTCTGTCTCCCGAGTAGTACTCATTGGTATTCGGAGTTTGCAAAGGGTTGGTAAGTCGGGATGACCCCCTAGCCTTAACAGTGCTCTACCCCCAATGGTATTCGCTCGAGGCGCTACCTAAATAGCTTTCGAGGAGAACCAGATATCTCCCGGTTTGATTGGCCTTTCACCCCCAGCCACAAGTCATCCGCTAATTTTTCAACATTAGTCGGTTCGGTCCTCCAGTTGATGTTACTCAACCTTCAACCTGCCCATGGCTAGATCACCGGGTTTCGGGTCTACACCTTGCAACTAAACGCGCAGTTAACACTCGGTTTCCCTACGGCTCCGCTATTCGCTTAACCTCGCTACAAAATGTAAGTCGCTGACCCATTATACAAAAGGTACGCAGTCACGGTCTCAAGAACCGCTCCCACTGCTTGTACGTATACGGTTTCAGGTTCTATTTCACTCCCCTCACAGGGGTTCTTTTCGCCTTTCCCTCACGGTACTGGTTCACTATCGGTCAGTCAGGAGTATTTAGCCTTGGAGGATGGTCCCCCCATATTCAAACAGGATGTCACGTGTCCCGCCTTACTCGTTTTCATCAATGGTTAGTTTTCATGTACGGGGCTATCACCCTGTGCCGCTGCGCTTTCCAACGCATTCCACTAACACCCCACTGACTTAAGGGCTAATCCCCGTTCGCTCGCCGCTACTAGGGGAATCTCGGTTGATTTCTTTTCCTAAGGGTACTTAGATGTTTCAGTTCCCCTCGTTCGCCTCGCAACACTATGTATTCATGTTGCGATAACAGCTTATGCTGCTGGGTTCCCCCATTCGGACATCGTTAGCTCAAATGCTTGTTACTAGCTCGCCAACGCTTTTCGCAAGTTACTACGTCCTTCATCGCCTCTGACTGCCAAGGCATCCACCGTATACGCTTAGTCGCTTAACCATACAACCCAAATGAGTTTCA
>NZ_JAKKSJ010000080.1:0-2054 GCF_025653365.1 Shewanella sp. SW32
TATATTCCGTTATTTGGCTAATTGATAATCTTTGATCAAGCAAGGAAGCGGGATTTTAAGCCCCTCATTCAGCTTACGGATCATGTTAAGGCTTAGCTTGCGTTGGCGGTTTAACACTTCTGACACTCTGCTACGTTGCCCAAAAAATGGCACCATATCGACATCCTCAAGCTCTTGCTGCTCCATCCGAAACTGAATCGCCGCGATTGGATCTGGCGCTTCAATCGGAAAATGAGCGTCCTCAAACGCGCTCACCAGCGTAATCAACACTTCCAGCTCGTCACCCTCTGGCGTGTTAGGTTCAGCATCAAAAAGCTGCTCAATGCGCTTTAAGGCGGCTTCATTATCAGCCACGGTTCTGATCGGTTTAATTTGCATTGCAAACCTCCTAAATTGTGGTTGCATCAACTTTGTCATACTCAGCATGAGAACCAACAAAGCGAACATAGACCATTGCAAACTTGTAATTCACGGCCACAATAAGACGGTACTTATTGCCGTGGATGTTGAATACCACCCTGTTATTGCCAACAAAACTCGCATTGCGATACTGATCTTTAATCTCCTGCGGATTTTGCCAGTTAGCGTTTTTAGCTTCCTCGTACCATGACTTGAGCGGTTGCTCACTATCTTGATAAATGGGCTGCTCCCAAAACTCCCGCAAGGCGGCTCTTGAAACAACTCTCATGCAATCCCCTTGTCTATATTTCCCATTATGGGAAACGTATAAACGCTAGTCAATAATTAATTTCCCTTTTTGGGAAAATATATTAATTTTTTGATTTTTACCATCAAATCCATTCGATGCTGCACATATCGCGAATCACATGTTGCTGAATCACGACATACCCCAACGTTGTTGATGCTTCTGAATGGCCTAGAACTCGCGCCATTGTCTCTAAACTAACTCCAGACAATACAGAGTTGGTCACTAGGCTTTTACGCCCTGTATGTGACGAACACTGCGGCAATCCGCAACGTTTGTAAACATTACGTATAGCTTGCTCTAGAGCGTCACAGCACCAGTATTCTTTGATAGTTCCATCATCAAGGAGTCTTGGTTTCGGCTGCAATGAATAACTTGATCCACGGTTCGTTAAGATCAGCTTTGAGTCTGGATTAAGCCCTTGGTAATCAGGCGAAGTACCTAACCCCCACTTGTGTTGTATACGGTAGTCAATCCAATCTTGGATAGCTGTTCTGGCAGTTAGATTGGTTAACCATATAGTGCGGGGCTTGGTATTTTTACAGATCAGGCTCGGCAGGTTTATTTCTTGTCGAAGTAAGCCAGTGGGGAATAGAACGGTTTTTACATCAAGTCGAGCAATCTCACTCACTCTCATTGCAGCATGGCTAAGGGCAATTGCTCCCGCTTTAGCTTGTCCATGCTGCATCAATCGGCAGGTTTTCAGGACTCGGTTGATTTGGGAGGGTGTTAGTGCGTCAGCGCGGCTCATTGTCTGTATTTCCTCTTTATTTGGGGATATGCAGACAATAGGATTTTTTCACTGCCTAATCAGTTTAACACGGTATTGCGTAAGCCTTTCACGGAAAGCAATTTACACAGGTAAGAGAATAAAAATTCATCAGTGGTAACTTGAGATCCAGCCGAATGCCCATATTTATATCATGGGTAATTTCGCCCTGTCCTAGTACGGTAAAGATCAATGGCTTTAGTTAGAAATGGTAATAAAGATCAAGTAAAAGAGGCCAACACTGAGTCCAACAAAGCTTTCGATAAAATACATAAGCCTGGCGAAAAGTGTGTTCATGAAGGCATCTATAAGTGTGTTGGCTGCAACAAAGAAGTAACCGTTGCCGGAGGGAAAACAATCCCCCCACAAAATCACCATCAGCACACGTCGGCGCAGGGTGATATTCGTTGGAAGCTTTTTGTTTTCGCACAGTAATGATAGAAATCGTCCCCCCTGTGTTCTCTTGACACTCGCGGACAAGACAGAATATCCATACTAATAGCGCGAAAATATGATTATTCAGATAAATAACGCACAAGCGGAACCTTTGGCTCCGCTTTTTTGTACTTTAAATTCATC